>NZ_QJRK01000023.1:0-97521 GCF_003205245.1 Pseudomonas sp. MB-090624
GATTACATCGAGATGTTCTATAACCCTAAGCGTCGACACAGCAGTGCTATGCAGCTGTCTCCAGTAG
Organism: Pseudomonas sp. MB-090624; assembly: GCF_003205245.1. Lineage (NCBI taxonomy): Bacteria > Pseudomonadati > Pseudomonadota > Gammaproteobacteria > Pseudomonadales > Pseudomonadaceae > Pseudomonas > Pseudomonas sp. MB-090624. The sequence goes on from NZ_QJRK01000023.1 coordinate 68, forward strand.
AGTATGAGAAACGCTATTTCCTGAGCTTGGAGAGTGTCTAGGAAAGCAGGGGCGATTCATGCTTCCACTGTCATTTTAGATAAGAAGGATTTAGAGGGTACCCAATACAAGAGCTTCGTTTTTTACGGCTACCAGCTCAACACTAATTTACATTTTCTTATTTTGAATTACATGATTGAAATTTTACATCAGCAAATGTCTAATTTCCCTATTAGTATGGATTATTCTTCAACATCAACCGTAACTATTGATGTTGATTTGATGATTAAAGACTTAGGTTTGGATACAAAGAGCAAGGGATTCTATAAAGAAGTTCTATACGACCTAAATAGCAGATTAAGCCACTCATCGACAAGATTTGAAATGGTTAATGGAAATATCGTTAATGATAGATACGTTTACAAGTTTGGTTATGACGAAAACAAAAACGTATTCTCCACTGTCTTTGGTGATATCTTCATTGAGTCAATAATCAAGGATACATGGAAGCTTAAAGTTGATTATCTAAGTCAAATGGCATTGAACTCGGGAACCACTAGGATTCTATTCAATCTTTTAAATGCACTAGCTAGGGTTATTGAGGTTAATAGAAAGAAAAAGAAAGTTGCTAGAATTTCAGTTAATACTGCAATAAAGACCCTAGGGCTTACTGGGAATAGGAAAACGAACGTTAGAACTCTTAATGAAGCTTTCGCATATCTAAAAGAAATAGGTTTTGTAGAAAACGTGGATGATGAGAAATCTGGTAATACAGTTACTGTCAAAAACGTTTATCTAAACTCTTCATTTGATTTGGTTAAGTTCGCTGAAAAATTAACCGTTAGTGATAAATCCGCTGGTAAGAAAGATATTGAAGTTGAATATACTGTTATTGAAGAAACTGATTATTTCCCAAATGTCGTTGAACCTACGTTTGTTGCCTCAGAAGAATCATTAACTACTGACCAGCACTTAGCCAAAATTGTTATGACAATGGCTAAGATTGGGATTAACCCCGAGGCTCTTAAAGCTTCTATCCCAGAACAAGCTGTTGATGTTGAGAATTCTGATTCCTCAGCTCCTGAGATTGACCCATGGAATGTTGTTCCTGACTTTGACGCATGGGAACGTGAATCGGATAATTCACCTAAGCCAGAACATACACCACGCAAGGTATGGCCAGATGATGAAATCTATAGCCAATTTGACTGAATACCAGAAAACAATAGAAACGCCATTGGCGTTTTTTTTTGACTTAATTTTCTTATGGTGTATTTGTATGAGTAACAATTACGGAATTTTCCATGTCCTACATACCGGGTTCATTTCTCAAAACAGATGAGTCTCCAGCGTTCTCTGATGCTTTGTATGGCGTAGTCGCTGAGCTTAAAGCACTGGCTTCATACAAGCCCCAAATTACTCATTACAAAGACGAAAAGCAGTCTTATCATGTGAGGTTCATCCTCAATGGAAAGGGCTGTGAAAGCCTCGTTCTGGGTGTTTCACATATGGTAGAGAACTATGCAGATGATGACCGTGTGACGGCTGTTAGCTTACAGTGGCGTGATGGGGTAGGGGAGCTGGAGCTTTCGTTTGTCTAGTCTATGTAACGTGTAGCTTTACATGTATGTAAACTTCTGTTTTACGTTTTGTAAAGTCTATGCGAAATAAAACCAGCTTAATGCTGGCTTGATTTTTCTACAATTAATTTCTGCCTTTAAGGGTAGAATATCTTATTCTAAATATTAGATGTACGATACATTGCGTTACAATAAGGATTATTAAGAAGATTATTAAGAAGATTATTGGGTTTTTTAGAAATAAATCTTTAATTGTGTTGTTGATGCCTGATTCTTCATTATTTACATTAAACATAGCAGATTCTAAGAATGTTATTGGTTTTTTACTAGATATAGCAGATTCATTTCTTTTCCAGTAAATCTCTAACAGATTTTCAAATTCATACCATTCTTCTTTGGTTAATCCATTAGTTTCTAATCTATTGGTATAATAATCTATTTGTTCCTCATAAATTTCATTAACTATCAAATCAGGGTTTTTCATTTTTTCTCGCAACAATTCAACCTTGGATTTATAGCTATTGCTTTCCATAACAGAGGACGTTAAGACATCTATAAGCTGATTTCTTTTTAGTTCGCACCATTCTTTTTCTTCAATACTTTCCCTGACGCATTCCTCATTTTTGTAAATCACTGAGGCTGATACTAATTTGATGTAATCTTTGCTCATGACTCCGTAGATTGTGATTTGAGAGTTAACATCATCAATCATTGTGTTGTATTGCTTATTAAGCTCGTCGTGAGTCTTTTTGCTAACATAAATCAAATCGGTCTTGTTTGTGAAGGTTGGGGTTACATCAGCTATTGCGATGCTTGATAACGCCATTAGTGTCAAAGTAATTAATAATTTCATATTGCTCCTTTTTGTTGTTGGGTACTATAGTTATAGCATTTCATTTAATATTATCAACCCCCTTTATTCACTTTTTTGAATATATTTAGTTTTCATCGAGCACAAAAAAACCAGCTTTTCGCTGGCCTTATTGTTTCTGTTCAATCCTTAAATCTATTTCTCCTTTCCCATCATTCATCATGCTAACGGCACCAAAGCACAATGCTATAACTCCGATGATGAATAATCCCATTACTGTCTTATCTATAATTACAGACGCCTTTGATTTCTTTACGGTTAAGTCTACATATTTGCTCATTCAGTTTCCTTTATTGTTGTTGGGTACTCTAGTTATAGCATTTCAATAATTATTATCAACCCCCTTTATTCACTTTTTTATCAATTATTTCAATTCAACAAAACCAGCTATTGCTGGTTCTAATTTAGGTTGTCTTTGATTTTGCTATTTCTTCAATCAATTTTGCTCTATGTGTAGTGCTACGCTCTTTGCAGCGATAAAGCCTTACTAACGTTTTATTCTTGAATTCATTAATTGCTTTATCTTTTCTGCAGGGTAGGCTGTCTATCTGAATTAATAATGACCTTAATGCAAAACCAATCACTGTCATTGGGAATACAATTGTAAGCAATATCTTCACTTGAATTTGTAATTGATAGGCTTCTTTGAACATATCTGATGGTAGTTTTGTTAAATCCATTTCATTCAATGACTGAATACCAAGGAAGCATATTAATATTACTGTCAATCCAAATAGCACAAATGCTTTTGCGTCCAGACTGTCTTGTTTATTTTTTACGCTTTCAGCATTGATTTCTATTGCTGTTATTCTTTTATCTAGTGAATCTATTTCGCTGTTTGTTCTGCTCAATAGTGTTTCTAGGGTTTTTGAATTTGCTGCTTTCAGTATCGTTTTGAATTTATCCATCGGCTTATAATATATGTTAACTTAAGAATAATGTAGCATTTAGTATTATAATATCAACCCCCTTTATTCACTTTTTTCAATATCATTGGTTAATAAAAAACCGCCTTAGCGGTTAATTACTTCAAGAATACCTTGGTCCCCTTATATTTTTTACTGATTTTGTGCCTAGGGACGTGTTCGTTTATGAAGTCAATAACTTCATCAGATATGATTTGCAATTCTTCGCCTTTGGAACATGCATCTTCTTCTAACTGCATCGCCTTCTCATCCGCTTGCAAGGCTTTAATTTGCTGGTCAGATAAGAAGCCTTCTGAATCATCCCATCCATCTACTCTGGTGTATTTACTTTTTTTAGACATATTATTCTCAGTTGTTTTTATTAGCGTATCATTTAATGACGCAATTTCAATGGCAAAAAACCGCCTCAGCGGTCTTTGTTGATTTCCTCCTTAAATGCTTCATAATTATTTTCAATATGGTTGTCTTTTATTTTCCTGTAAATCTTATCTACACATACGCCATTCGGTATAGCGTCGTTCCTTATAGTTTTTTCTTCATTGTAAATAACCAAAGCCGAGAAAAGATTCCACAATGTAAAGCATGTTAAGAAGCCAGCTAAATTACATATTAGGGGGCTAGTATCTGGAGTCATGGTCAAAATTGAATCAGAATATATATATATGGCAATAGCATTAAAAGTTACATCAAAAGCAAAAGATGCAAGTAAAAGGTTAATTGCAGTCTTTAATTCTTTTTCTTGTTTCCCAATTTTACGCAAGACGAAAAATAATGCTGCACTGGACATTAGCAGCAGACAATACAATTCTGCAAATGATAGTTTGTTAAAAACCAATAATAATCTATGCGTTGTAATCTCCAATGGCTCTAATAGCTTTAGTAAAAATAAATTAAATAACTCACTAGGTATAGGGTCTTTAATTTGTCTAAACCACAACATAACTGTTTGATACGGAAATATTATTAGGTCAGCAAAAAGTCTGAATGACAATGAAATTACTTCAAATATTGCAGGAAGGTAAATGTTAATTAGTATGAGTGTTAATGCTGGGAGACAAGCTAATTTGACAATGTTCTTTATGCTTATCTTTTCTGTTTTGTTTGTTGTGTTGTCCATAATGAGTAAGGAAGTTGGTTAATATATAATTTATCACAATGAAAATGTTAATCAACCTCCTTTATTCACTTTTTTGAAATGATTATTTCGGTCGTGTTGGTTTTATATATTGCCTCAAGATATGCGGTGCAAGGAAATACATAATTACAGTAGTTAAGCATCCTAACAATGACATTTCGCTGTTATTGATGAATGCAACACCTCCAACCCATAGAGCTATAAAGCAGCAATGTAGTCTTCCAATCTTACGGTTATATTTGCTTTCAAGTCTTTCAAGGTAATTTTCTTCATCAGTCACATCTGATGATAAGAACTCGTAGTCTTCTTCTTCAATTTCTTTTAGGCCATGGCTGCTTATCAAGGCAGATTTCAGTTCTTGAATATTCATCATTGCGTATGACAAGTCGTTGAAATGTGAATCGGTGCCTGCATACAAATCTCTGAATGCTAGTAGCTGATTGCGTTTGGTCTTCCTAAGCACGTCTAGCTTTTGCTCAATCATTGCTATGTGGGCTTCATAATCCTGTATTTCAGCAACGATTTTCCTACGGTTAAACCTACCAGCTCCTCCAAGAGAATCACGGGCCATTTTGAGGCTTTCTGTTTCCCATGCCCTGTTCTTGATAAGACGGGTAGCTACCTTTGCGGCGGGAAGAATATCAAAGCTGTAATAGTTGGCTACTGATGATTTGAATACTTCATCTTTGCTCACTGACCAGAATTTGTTCTCTTGTTTTAAAAAATCAAAGGTTTGTTTTTCATCTGCATTTATTTTCATAATAAAGTGTCTTGTTGGTTACAAGTACAATTATCATGATTTCATTATTTATCAACCCTGTTTATTCGTTTTATTCGATATATTATTTTTCGATAAAAAACCAGCTTCGTGCTGGTTGGTTATCTTTCAGTTTTACTTTATGATTTTATTCATGATTTTTGGCGGTAGCCAAATCAAAGCTGATACTATTGCGATTGTTGAAAGAGCCACGCTTTCTTGACTGTAATCTTTCAGGTATTCAGCAATATCACTTTCAAATGTAACTGAGATTAAGAGTGAGCATAGGAACCACCAGAAGAAAAATATATCATTGTATTTTTTGATTTTGGATTTTTTGGTGATTATATCGTTTTGTCTATTGAATTCATCCTCTGTGATTTCCTTAACTTTGTATTCCTTATCAAGCCTATTCTTGAATGCTGTGAAGCTTTCAACTCCGTAATCAGGGCCGTTCACTGAGTTCCTTTTGTTGAGTACCACAAGCTCATATTCATAGAGCATGTTCAGTTTGTTCATGCTATTGGTGATGTTCTGGCGTAGAGCATTGAGCTTCACAATGGCTCTTGGGGTCTGCTTACGGCCATACCAGTTACTTTCTAGGGGTAGGTCTTTCATTTCAGCTATGTAGCCTTCACACATAGCTTTATGCTTAACCAAATATGCTAATGCTTTCTTGGCGGTTAATGCTTCTACGCCATAATGTTCAGAAATCGTTTCTTTGAAAACAGCTTTACCAGCAACGGACCAGAATTTACTGGTTGAATAGATAATTCCTTTGTTCTTAGAGTTCTGTTCTTTGAGTTTCATCTTAATAATCGAAGTTGGTTAATAGTACAAATACCATAACCGTAAATATTATCAACCCTGTTTATTCACTTTATTACTAAGTTTGTGAAAATAAAAAACCAGCATATGCTGGTCTTGGTCTACATAGTAGGCTTGTGTTTTTTCTTGATATCATCATTCTTGTATCTATCTTGGAAGTCGCTGACGTTAATTTCATTCTCTTTAAGCCTAACCATTAGGCGTTTCTTAGCTGTATCATCAAAGTTAGATATTGACTCACGGATTTGGCTCTTATCACCAGAATCGCTTTTGAAGCATCTGATGATACGTTCAATCTCTCTGTGGTCGTCTCTAAATTCCACGGGGAATGACTCAATACCTTTCACTTCGCCTTGATAACTTTTAAGGTATTGTTGAAGCCCATTTTCAGTACCAACAAATTCGTTGCTGAATTGCACTGTACCTTTCTGGGCTTTTATCCAATAGAACAGCTCTGGTTCAGGTGCTACTACTGCAGCTGGTTTTTCATTGAGCTTATCTGCTAAAAACCTACTGTCATTCTCATTGAGCGTGTAAGCCATATCCTTTGCTACATCAGCTAACGGCAAGTCATTTTTGATTGTGTGTAGGAGGGCATTCACATAAAGATGGTCTAATGCACCTGATAGGTAGGTATCAGGCTTTATACCAATTTCACCAGAAATTCTAGCTCTAATTTTCTCCATTGTTTCTGCATTGGTTCTGCATTTTACAGCTACTGCTTCTTCACCTTGATTGCATAACTTGATATCTATCCATCCATCACCTGACCTTTTGATTGTTATTCCATAACCTAATTCCTCAATCCTTTCTACGCTTTTGTATTTCATAATGCACCAGCATTGTTAATTATATTTATTTTATCATGTGCATTATATTGTTCAACTTTGCAATACTAAAATACTGATTCACTTATTTTAGGCGTAAAAAAACCAGCTTAACGCTGGCATTGTTTATTTTTTGTAGTTCGTTTTTAGGAGGATTTTGAAGTAATCTAGTGAGCCATCTGTTATCAAATTCGCTTCATCCGGGTTTAGGTCTTTCGGGAACGAAAGTGTTACAGACCTTCCATTGCCGATTGGCAAGCTGATTGACGTTTCATTAGCTAATTGCTCAGGGTCTATCGCTGCTATCTCTGATATAAGCTCTTCTTGGGTGCTTTCGTGCAATGTCTCAGGGACTGGCAATGGTTCTGTCTGGGCCAAGCCTAGAGCCTCTAAAACTAACCTTCTACCCTCTTGAATGCATGATGTTTCAAATTCAGTATGGGTTTCACTTTTGTAGTTCTTGTATTCATGATAGCAAACCTTGTAAAACCAGCTTTTCAACATTGGTTCAAGTTTTGATGTTTCCATGAATCTTGTTGGATTTTCATTGAAGGTCTTAACCATGAAATTGCAAACATCCAGCACAATGCGTTTTCTACCTTCTCCTAATACTGCAAATTTCAATGTTCTTCTTTTTGGTTCTAGCTTAATGTATTGGTTGTTGTTTTTTATGTGTGCAACATCTACAAATGGAGTAACCGTTAGTTTAATTGTTATTGTCATAATAATCCTCATTGTTGGGTTAATACTAATTAAATCATAGATAATTTTATTATCAACCCCCTTTATTCTATTTAATTAATATATTTTCTATTTCGGCAAATATTAGGTTTTGTCAAAATGGATACTTTGTAGCTGGTTTGTTCTTTGTCTTAAGGTCTTTCTGGAATTCATCTATGTCTATACCACTTGATTTCAGCTTTTTCTCAAGTAGTGAAATGGTGTAGTCATCAAATTTTTTAGCGATTTTCAATAATGTTTCCATTGGGCTTAAATCGGCTTCGTAGTGACTTACCAACATATTCACTGCTTTGACCTCTTTCGATTTATTGGATTCTTCAACTCCTGAAACCAAATCATACACATCATGATTGTATTCGCTGAGCTTGTATTCAGGCTGGTTGTGCATGAAATGGCTTATTGCTCGTAGATTTCCGTCATATAAATGGTCTTCTCTCAAAGATTTGACAAAGCTAGTTAATTGCTCCCTAGAATCTTTAGTAAAAGCAAAGCCTTTATTGTGTTCATTTACTGTATCTGACGCTAGGCACTGCAAGACGTGCCTGTTATCTTCAAGCGTTGATTCTATCAAGTAATCGCCGTTATACTGGTTGTTGTGTTCCAGTAAATAACCAATCGAAAAAATCACTGCCTCCCTAGGCGACATGTTGTTGGTCTTTTGCTTTCTGGATACCTCAGAAAGACACATTTCAATCATGACTCTTACGGATTCGCTTTTTTCAGGATTGTTTTTAATATCCTTGAAATCAATTGTGTAACCGTCAATGACTAACTCATCATCCATTTCTTTGAATATGAATTTTCTCTGCTCATCGGTCCCTATGACAAAATATCTGTCATCTTTGGATATCAAGTATGTGTCACCTGAAATGTGAAAGTTGAAATCTAAGCTTTTAGAGTATTTGTTGCAGAGTAGTGTAAATATGTCATCCCTTTTGAATTCCCTGTCATGGTGAAATACTCTATCTTCTTCGTAACAGGTAGGTTTCATGATATTTGCCATAAATCCTAACTTGTCATTTGTTAGCCTTGTAAACAGCCCGCACTCTACCAGTGTCTTAACTGATTCAATTTCTTGTGTGTCAACGTGGTTGAGTCTTAAATTCAAATAGCTATCAGCGTTACGATAAATATTGCTCCACGACTTATGCACCTTTTGTATCTCTTCAAAGATTGCCGTAGATAAAATTTCATCTGGATTATTTTTTAATCGTTCAAGTAATGGCTTGAAGCTTTCCCCTGTAACGTCATAGGTATTTAGGAATTTAGAAAATATTTTGGTGTGTCCGTATGTTGTGTTATCAACAGATGCGTAATTATAGGTTTGCTCTTCATTCCAGTATTTTGCACTTACATCAGGATTTATAAATTCGCACCTAGCTCTAAGCTCATTGATTAACACTAATACGAATTTTGCTGCTTTCTTTGTTTCTGGTGATTCTAAATCTGCTTTGCCAGCAATTTTTTCAAGTAATACATCGTTTGAGAATTTTTTTAGGTGGTCTTCTTTAAACTTCGAGCGGCTTAAAATTACCTCGGTTATTTCTTCTATTGTATTCATGCTTGTACTCGTTGATATTGTTTTTATAAATCAGTTAGTTTTTTTATGACTGGTTTTTTGCTGGGTTCTTTTCCAAGCTCCATGTCAAATTCTCTTTTCAATCGCATTACGTTTGAGTTTGTATAGTTTTTGAAACGTTGTTCAAGTTCTGCAACAAACTTTTTGTCTTTAAGCAATGCTGTTAATTCGTAACCGCCACCGTAACCATCACTAATATCAACCTGTTTTCCCGGCTGAGTGAGCATTGCTTTTTTTGGTAGGATTACTTTTCCGTCTTCAAATCTCAAATCATCCATATCCTTAAAGTTTGCATCCATGTTTGAATAGTTATCTCCAAGCTCAATTAGTATGTGGTAGATATGCTTATTCATTAGCTGCTCTACATTGAATCCTTGCTTTGTGTGAAGCATATAATCACACATCAATTCACCTCCTAGGTCTTTCAAGCGTTCACTATTTAGTTTTATGCCACGGCCACAATTACAGCCCATTTCCTCTAAGAATCGGATTGATAAATCAGTTAGCTTATCGTAATTGTTTAAGACTTTATCGGATAGGTCGTTAATGTCTATATCGACCTCAAGGCGAATGCCTAATATTTTGTGAGCTATTGCTTTGAATTTGTTGTTGGAGATTTCAACAAGGTTTTCTTTGATGAATTCTTTTATTTCTTCAACGTTCGTTTTAGAGAATTCATTTTTATAGAGCATTGATAGCTCTAAGGCGTTGTCAAAATTTAGTTCTTTTTGTGTAAGCTCTCTACCAATACCTTCCTTTATGGATTTTGATGTTAGCTCATGCTTGTATTTTATAAATTCCTCTAGGAATATCTCATTGTTTATGTCTTCACTTCTCATTATATTTCCAGTAGTTACATATATATTATAATACTTTATTTTAATATTGCAATTATTTCCATGTCATATTTCCGTTTAAATATGGCCTATTATTTAAATTTGTTATTATTCTTTTAGATAATTGAATTTGACAATAGTTATTTTGATGATAAATTGAGTGTAGGGTTTAAGGATTTGTTATATTCTTATTATTTTAATTGTTGGTTGCGGTGCCCCCTAATTCTGGTTGAGATTAGGGGGTTTACTGCATCTATAGGCACAAAAAAGCCCCGATGAAGGGGCTTTGTGATTTCTCTGATTTATCAAATCAGGTAGCAAGCTCTGTTGTATGCCATAGTAGCTAAATCATGTAGGTCAGTGCCTTGGAGCTTCACTTGAAGCCGGGAAAGCTGGCTGTAACACCGGATACTGATGATTTCAGCACTGGTTTTCACCTCGGCATTCACTAGCAGCTCAAACGCTGATTTCAGCTCGTCTTGGGCCGTTTCCGTTGATTGGTCATGGTCGTAGGACTCGATCACCGTTACAGCGTCTTTCAAGGCTTTTAGAGCCTCTGGCTCATTCCAGCCAATGGCTTTGGGGTAAGCCTTCATTGCCAGTTCTACGGCCTTCCTGCTGCCCGTGCTAGTGGATGATTCACTGAACAGGACAAGCTTCAATACCTCAGTCAATTCCTTCTCCATGTGAGGCACGAACAAGGCCCGCATGAAGATAGAGTAGGGTGCAAAGCTCCCACTGCTCAGAAACCGCTTGTATGACCTTGAATGGCTAGGCTCAACAGCTTTTGCAGCAATAGCTTCTGAAATGGTCTTTTTCAGCCGGGGCTTTTGCTTTTCAGTAGCAATGTTGTGAAGCCTGCGAATCTCACTTGAATAGCGTGAATTCCAGTAGGCACGTTTCAACAGGTCATCCACCTGACCTTGAAAATCCCTGTCTTTCATTTCCTAATCCCATTGCATGAAAGCCCCAGTGAAGGGGCTTCGTGGTACGTAATCCGTTCGTACTGGATCATGGCAAATTGCCGTAGCGTTGTCAGTCAGTACCTGACATTGCCTTGTGAATCCTGTGTTCAGCTTCGACCAATGCCGGTGTCTTCCCAGCGTCTGCATAGACTGATTCACCTTCCTCTACCCGGATGACCTCAGAACCTTGCACGTATGGGATTGCCGTTTCTGCTTCCTTTATAGATGTTGTCAGGAGGGTGGCCGTGATGGTGGATTCAGACAGCCCATACACCTCAGAAAACGCCTTGATTTTCACTAGGTCGGCTCGGTGGATCGAGACGTTTACCTCTACCAGATCCTGAGCTTCTGCACCTTTCTCTTCCCAGCTTTTCAGCAGCTCGCGGAAAGTGTTCATGGTTGATCCTCTTTTCACTGGAAGGCACGGTTTACGCGGTTCTCATGGGTTTCTGAATTTTTCCTATTGTGTGCTCGCTTTCTTCATACATCGGGTCACCTTCTTCATCGGTGGCGATGACCTGGCGACCGGGCACATAGGGAAAACTGGCTTCCACTTCTTCAAGCGCGGCCGCGACCAGTTCGCCGAGCAGTTCCTCGGCGGTACGTTTGGGGTACATGTCGATCAGCGCGGCCAGGCGCGCTTCGGACTCCAGGTCCAGATGCAGGACATGGCCGGTTCGGCTCAAGGTGCCGGCGGCATTCTGTTCCCAGTGCTGGGCGAGTTCACGGATTTTCATGATGACCTCTGGTTACGCCTCGAAGGCTGCATGGCATGTGAGTGCTCAACCTTCACTTTAGTTTGCTTTGGCCGATCCCTGCTTGCCATCGCTGCTTGGCTGGGGGCACTCTTGGGTGAATGTCACCGCCCCAATGTGGGAGCGGGCATGCCCGCGAACACCGGCGAAGCCGGTGCCAGCCACCGCGTTGGATTTTTCGCGGGCATGCCCGCCCCCACAGGAAGGGCGTGGAGCCTGGAAGGGATGCAACGGAGAGAGGGGCCAATGACCGATATCGATGTGCGCTTGCGTGAAGATGTGCATGTGTTGGGTGAACTGCTGGGCGAGACCATCCGCCAACAGCATGGCGATGCATTCCTGCAGAAGATCGAAGCCATTCGCCACAGCGCCAAGGCCGACCGTCGCGGCCCCGGGGAGCAACTGAGTTCGACCCTGGCAGACCTTGCCGAGGAAGACCTGCTACCCGTGGCCAGGGCCTTCAACCAGTTCCTTAACCTGGCCAACATGGCCGAGCAGTACCAGTTGATCCGCCGCCGCGATGCCGACCAGCCCGAGCCGTTCGAAGCGCGGGTGCTGCCCGAGTTGCTGGCGCGGCTGAAGCAGGCCGGGCACAGCAACGATGCCCTGGCCCGGCAGCTGGCGAAGCTGGATATCCAGCTGGTGCTCACGGCACACCCCACCGAAGTGGCGCGGCGCACGCTGATTCAAAAGTACGATGCCATTGCCGGCCAACTGGCTGCCCAGGACCACCGCGACCTGACCCCGGCAGAACGCGAGCACGTGCGCGAACGCCTGCGCCGGTTGATCGCCGAGGCCTGGCACACCGAGGAAATCCGACGCACCCGGCCGACCCCGGTCGACGAGGCCAAGTGGGGCTTCGCCGTGATCGAGCATTCGTTATGGCACGCCATCCCCAGCCACCTGCGCAAGGTCGACAAGGCCTTGTTGGACGCTACCGGGCTGCGCCTGCCGCTGGAGGCCGCCCCTATCCGCTTTGCCTCGTGGATGGGCGGGGACCGCGACGGCAACCCCAACGTGACCGCCGTGGTGACCCGCGAGGTGCTGCTGCTGGCCCGCTGGATGGCTGCCGACCTGTTCCTGCGCGACATCGATGCGTTGGCCGCCGAGTTGTCCATGCAGCAGGCCAACGCCGCCCTGCGCCAGCAGGCCGGCGACAGCGCTGAACCCTACCGGGCGGTGCTCAAGCAGTTGCGCGACCGCTTGCGCGCAACGCGTGCCTGGGCGCACTCGGCGTTGAACAGCAGCCAGCCGCCCAGCGCCGAGGTGCTGGTCGACAATCGTGACCTGATTGCCCCACTGGAACTGTGCTACCAGTCCCTGCATGAGTGCGGCATGGGCGTTATCGCCGAGGGGCCGCTGCTGGACTGCTTGCGCCGCGCGGTCACATTCGGCCTGTTCCTTGGTCGGCTCGACGTGCGCCAGGACGCGGCCCGGCACCGTGACGCCCTGACCGAAATCACCGATTACCTGGGCCTGGGCCGCTACGCCGACTGGGATGAAGAGCAGCGCATCGAATTCCTCCAGGCCGAGCTGAAAAACCGCCGGCCGCTGCTGCCGGCACACTTCAAGCCGCAGGCGGATACGGCCGAGGTGCTGGCCACCTGCCGCGTAGTGGCGGGTGCACCCGCTGCCTCGTTGGGCTCTTACGTCATCTCCATGGCCGGGGCTGCCTCGGATGTGTTGGCGGTACAACTGCTGCTCAAGGAAGCTGGCCTGACCCGGCCGATGCGCGTGGTGCCATTGTTCGAAACCCTCGCCGACCTGGACAACGCCGGGCCGGTGATGCAGCGCCTGCTGGGCCTGCCAGGTTACCGTGCAGGGCTGCGCGGCCCGCAGGAGGTCATGATCGGCTACTCCGACTCCGCCAAGGACGCCGGGACCACCGCAGCGGCCTGGGCGCAGTACCGTGCCCAGGAAAACCTGGTGCGTATCTGTGCCGAGCATCAGGTCGAACTGCTGCTGTTCCATGGCCGCGGCGGCACTGTGGGCCGTGGCGGTGGGCCTGCCCATGCGGCGATCCTGTCACAGCCACCGGGCTCGGTGGCTGGGCGTTTCCGTACCACCGAGCAGGGCGAGATGATCCGCTTCAAGTTCGGTTTACCGGGCATTGCCGAGCAAAACCTCAACCTGTACCTGGCTGCCGTACTCGAAGCCACGCTGTTGCCACCGCCGCCGCCGCAGCCGGCCTGGCGCGAAGTCATGGACCAGCTGGCCGCCGATGGCGTCAAGGCGTACCGCAGTGTGGTGCGGGACAACCCGGACTTCGTCGAGTATTTCCGCCAGTCGACGCCGGAACAGGAACTGGGGCGCCTGCCACTGGGCAGCCGCCCGGCGAAACGCCGCGCCGGTGGCATCGAAAGCCTGCGGGCCATCCCATGGATCTTCGGCTGGACCCAGACGCGGCTGATGCTGCCGGCCTGGTTGGGCTGGGAAACCGCGCTGAGCAATGCCCTGGCGCGTGGCCAAGGCGAACTGCTGGCGCAGATGCGCGAACACTGGCCGTTCTTCCGCACCCGCATCGACATGCTGGAAATGGTACTGGCCAAGGCGGATGCGCAAATTGCCGAGGCCTACGACGAACGTCTGGTGCAACCGCAGCTGCTGCCTTTGGGGGCGCACCTGCGCGACCTATTGTCGCAGTCTTGCCAGATAGTGCTTGGCCTGACCGGGCAGCCGGTGCTACTCGCGCACAGCCCCGAGACACTGGAATTCATCAGCTTGCGTAACACCTACCTGGACCCGCTGCACCGCCTGCAGGCCGAATTGCTGGCGCGCTCGCGCAGCCGCGAAGCCGCTCTGGACAGCCCATTGGAGCAGGCCTTGCTGGTAACGGTGGCGGGCATTGCCGCCGGCTTGCGCAACACCGGTTGAGCGCAGGGCCGTGTGCGGCAGTCGGCATGCCGTAACGGCTGTACGGCAGCAGCGAAAGGGTGGTTGCGCCGGGCGCAACCACCTGCCTGCTTGGTCGCAAGTGGCGCATTCCTGCAACTTTGGGACGCTTGTCTGGCTGCCGGGCGCTGTGTATCTTGAGCAGCCCTCTGACCGAATTATGGTCATACCCGATTTTCCGGACTTGGCCCTGGTCGCCGAATCCATTGAAGTTCATAAAAAAATTTGAGGAGCACAAGATGCGCGTTATTCTGCTGGGAGCTCCCGGGGCCGGTAAAGGTACTCAGGCAAAGTTCATCACCGAAAAGTTCGGTATCCCCCAAATTTCCACCGGTGACATGCTGCGTGCTGCCGTCAAGGCCGGCACCCCGCTGGGCCTGGAACTGAAGCAAGTCATGGATGCCGGCCAGCTGGTGTCCGACGAGCTGATCATCAGCCTGGTCAAGGAGCGCATCGCCCAGCCGGATTGCGCCAACGGCTGCCTGTTCGACGGCTTCCCACGGACCATTCCACAGGCCGAAGCCATGGTTGCGGCCGGTGTCGATATCGACGCCGTGGTTGAAATTGCCGTCGACGATGAAGAAATCGTGGGTCGCATGGCAGGTCGCCGTGTCCACCTGGCCTCGGGCCGTACCTACCACATTCAGTACAACCCGCCGAAAGTGGAAGGCAAGGACGACGTCACTGGCGAAGACCTGATCCAGCGCGACGACGACAAGGAAGAAACCGTTCGCCATCGCCTGTCGGTCTACCACAGCCAGACCAAGCCGCTGGTGGACTTCTACCAGAAGCTGTCGGCGGCCAATGCTGGCAAGCCGAAGTACAGCCACATCGAAGGCGTAGGCTCGGTTGAAGCCATCACTGCCAAGGTCCTGGCAGCCCTGAGCTGATCCAGCACCTGGCGCACGGTCCGCTTTTTGTGGGAGCGGCCTTGTGTCGCGAAAGGACTGCACAGCAGCCCCATCAATTTTTGCCACGTCGCTGACACCCTGGGGCCGCTTTGCGGCCCTTTCGCGACGCAAGGCCGCTCCCACAGGGGCCATACAGCGGCCCCTTGGGGACACAACGGCGCAGCTGCTCTATAATGCCGCACTTTTTCTTCGCACCTGGATACCCGTTCGATGACCACCCTGTTGGCCCTGGATACCGCCACCGAAGCCTGTTCCGTTGCGCTGCTGCATGACGGCAAGGTAACCAGCCATTACGAGGTGATCCCGCGCATGCATGCCCAGAAGCTGCTGCCGATGATCAAGCAGTTGCTGGCCGATTCCGGTGTGGCACTGAATGCGCTCGATGCCATCGCCTTTGGCCGGGGCCCGGGTGCATTCACCGGTGTGCGTATCGCCATCGGTGTGGTACAGGGGCTGGCGTTCGCCCTCGAGCGCCCGGTGCTGCCGGTCTCCAACCTTGCCGCGCTGGCCCAGGGCGCGTTGCGCGAGCAAGGCGTGCAGCAGGTCGCCGCGGCCATCGATGCGCGTATGGACGAGGTGTACTGGGGGTGCTACCAGGCCACGGCGGGGGAAATGCGCCTGGTCGGCAGGGAGGCCGTGTTGCCACCCGAGCAGGTGGCGCTGCCGTTAGAGAGCACCGGTGCCTGGTTCGGTGCCGGCACGGGTTGGGGTTATGCCGAACGCCTGGCAGTGAAAGTCGCGGCCAGCGATGCCCAGGCCCTGCCCAGCGCTGTGGACGTACTGGCCCTGGCCGGTTTTGCCTGGGCGCGTGGCGAGGCAGTTACCGCCGAACAGGCGCAGCCGGTGTATCTGCGCGACAATGTAGCTACCCCGAAGCAGCAATGACTGCTGTCCGTCGGTTATTGCCGATCACACTAAAACCTTTTGCGCAATCTGTGGTCCAGTTATCAATGAAGCATTAGCGACGGAGCTCTGATGCTGCTAAATTGCCATCATTGATCCCGAGTGCTCATGCCATGCGTATCGACGGTTTCTCATCGCAGTACCCGATCAAGCGCACGCCGCGCAAGGCCGCGGTGCGCGAGGATGCGGTCGATGATGCAGAGGTCGTCGATGACCTTGAAGCCGCGCAACCTGAGCCCGCCGCTCGCCGCCTTGGCGCTGGTCTGCCAGCCCGCCAGCAGGACATGGTTTTCCCTCGCGCCCGTGACCGGCGTACCGCCAATGCCTTGGCCAGTTACCTGAGCACCGCCGGTTTTACCGACTGGGACATGGAAGTACTAGGGCTCGACCTGTACATTTGATGGATGAGTCCATCACCCCTGCCTTACTTTCTCGGTTGCCCGTCATGGAGTGAAAACGCCTGGCGCGACTACCTGTACCCCGCCGACGCCAGCAGCGGCCAGATGCTGGGCTTCTACAGCCAGGTGTTCAACGCGGTAGAGGGCAACACCACCTTCTACGCCCGGCCTGCCCCTGGCACCCTTGCCCGCTGGGCACAGGTAATGCCCGCACATTTCCGGTTCACCGCCAAGTTCCCCCGCGACATCAGCCACGCTGGTGACCTGCGCGACCAGCTGGAGCCTGCCTTCGATTTCACCCGGTTGATGGCGCCATTGGGCAGGCGAGTGTCCCCCTACTGGTTGCAATTGCCGGCCCAGTTCGGCCCTGCGCGCCTGGGCGAGCTGTGCCATTTTCTGGATGAGCTGGCGGTGCCTGTGGCAGTTGAAGTGCGTCACCAGGCGTTTTTCGCCAAGGGTGAAGAGGAGCGCATGCTCAACCGGGTGCTGCACGAGCGCGGCGTCGAGCGTATCTGCCTCGACCCGCGCGCGCTGTTCAGCTGCACTTCGCGTGACCCTGCCGTGCTGCATGCGCAGTCGAAAAAGCCCAAGGTGCCGCCGCGCCCGGCCGCCTTTACCCAACACCCGCAGGTACGCTTCATCGGCCACCCGGAACTGCAAGCCAACGACGTGTTTCTCACCCCGTGGGTAGACAAGGTGGCCAGCTGGATCGAAGAAGGCCGCAGCCCCTATATCTTCCTGCATACCTCGGACAACCGCCTGGCGGCGGCACTTGTCCGGCATTTTCACCAGCGCCTGATGCTGCGTTTGCCGGGCCTTGCCGCGCTGCCGGAATTGCCGCGCGCACCCGAGGTCGAACAACTGGGGCTACTGTGACCCTTCCCTGACTGCCGGAGGTTCCACCATGGATGTGCAAACCCTGCGAGCCGAAGCCTTCAAGGCCTTGCACCAGCGTGACGGTGCATTCGTCATCCCCAACCCGTGGGATGCCGGGTCGGCCAGGCTGTTGGCGAGCCTGGGCTTCGAAGCGCTGGCCACTACCAGCGCCGGCCTGGCCTTCAGCCTGGGCCGCCCGGATGCCGAAGGGGCCCTGAGCCTGGACGACACATTGGACAACGCCGGTGAAATCGTCGACGCTACCGCGTTGCCGGTGGCCGCCGATCTGGAAAACGGCTTCGGCGACCTGCCCGAGGACTGCGCGCAGACCATTCTGCGTGCCGCCGAGGTTGGCCTGGTGGGTGGGTCTATCGAAGACGCCAGCGGCCGCCATAATGCGCCCATCTATGATATCGGCCTGGCGGTGGAGCGTGTACGCGCCGCAGTGCAGGCTGCCCGGAGCCTGCCGTTCCCGTTCACCCTGTGCGCCCGTGCAGAAAACTTGCTGCACGGGCGCATGGACCTGGACGACACCATCCTGCGCCTTCAGGCCTACGCCGAAGCGGGGGCCGATGTGCTGTATGCGCCTGGCCTGCGAACGGTGGAAGAAGTGCGCGCGGTGGTGCAGGCCGTGGCCCCGCGGCCGGTGAACGTGCTGATGGGCATGGCCGGCGTGGCGTTGAGCGTCAACCAGTTGCAGGACCTTGGCGTGCGCCGCATCAGCCTTGGCTCGTCGCTGGCCCGTGCGGCCCTGGGTGCGTTGCAGCGGGCCGCACTGGAAGTCCATGACCAGGGCACCTTCGGCTACGCAGACCAGGCTTTGCCGTTCGCTCAGCTCAACGACCTGTTCCGCCGTTGATGCGGGCCCTGACGCTGCTGGCCGGCCTGCTGTTGTTGGCCGTGCTTGCCTGGCAACAGGGCTGGCGCCTGCCCGCGCCGTGGAACCCCTGGGCGCCGTTGGATGTGCGCCAACCACCCAATTGGCTGACCCCCTACAAGCTGGCGCGGCTGCGGGATGACCCCGCGCTGTGCCGCCAGGCACTGGCCACCAGCCAACTGCGCTACCGGGCACAGGCCGACAGCCCGGCCTCGGCCAACTGCCCGCTGGAAAATGTGTGGCGTATCGAAGCCGGCAAGGCGCGCCTGAGCAGCAGCTTTCTGGCCAGTTGCCCGCTGGCGGTGGCGTATGCACTGTTCGAAAACCACGCCTTGCAGCCTGTCGCGCAGCGGGTGTTGGGTCAGCCGGTGACCCAGGTCGACCATTTGGGCAGCTTTGCCTGCCGCAACGTCTACCACCGCAAGCAGGGCCGCCTGAGCCAGCACGCGACGGCCAACGCCCTGGACATCAGCGGCTTTCGCCTGCAGGACGGTCAGCGCATCGTTCTGGCGCGTGACTGGCAGGCGGGTGGGGCCAAGGCGCAATTCCTGCGCGAGGTGCAGCAGGCTGCCTGCCAAAGCTTCAGCACTGTGTTGGGGCCCGACTACAATGCCGCGCACCACAATCACTTCCACCTGGACATGGGCCGCTGGCAGGTCTGCCGCTAAGGTCAGGCGTAGGCGCGCACGTTGTTCAGCACCACCGGGCGCGCCCAGTGGAGGTCGAACGCCAGGTCGGTCTGCTGCTTGCTCAGCGTGGCATCGTCGAACGGTTCGGCGGCGGGTGGCAACAAGTCGCTTTCCAGTTCGGCGATGGGCAGGAACAGCGGGCGTGGGCTAGGGCCCGGTCCGGGCTCGGGCAGCGGCTGACCCTGGCTCATCACCACCGGGCGCAGCCAGCTGTTGTTGATGTCGAGCTGGCGCTGTTGCTCGATCAGTTCCATGGCGCTGAAAGGCTCGGGGGCCGGCGGCAGGAGGCTGGCTTCCAGCTCGGCCTTGGGCAGAAACAGCGGCTCGGGTGGGACTACGCGGGTATCCTGCACCGGGCAGGCGCGCTGCGCGTCGATCATGGCCAGCGCGCGGGCGCCGCCGGTCGGTTCGCCGCTGTCCTGGTCGTACTGCACGAACGACTGGCTGATGCTGTCTACCGACTCTTCCTGGCGCTCGGCCATGGCCCGGGCGAAAAAATCCTGCCACAGGTGGCTGACGCCCCCGAGTGCCTGGGTGTTGTGCTGACTGTAGTTGCCGACAGGCGACAAATAGGTCAAGCCGATGGGAAGAGTATCTGACATGGCAGTCGCGCGCGTTGTGCTCTGGCAGAATAGCGGGATATTGCCTGTATCGGCCGTGGCGGCCGATACCTTAACGGCTGGGTTCAATTTCTAGGTGTTGAAGATGGAAGAGCAGGGCGCAGGTATCCGGGTCGAGGCGCTAACGGCCGAATTCGCAGCACAGGCCGCTGCATGGGCCGAGCGCCTGGCGCTGCCGTTGCAGGGCGATGAGGCCGGGTTTGCCGTGCAGGTGGGCGTTGATGGCTTGCAGATCCAGCAATTGGGCCCGCAGGCACCGGGGCCGGTGCGGGTGGACTTTGTCGAAGGCCAGGCCGCGCACCGGCGCCAGTTTGGCGGTGGCAACGGGCAGATGATCGCCAAGGCCGTGGGCATCGCCCAAGGCGTGCGACCGCAGGTGCTGGATGCCACGGCGGGGCTGGGCAAGGACGCGTTCGTGCTGGCCAGCCTGGGCTGCCAGATGACCTTGATCGAACGCCAGCCGCTGATAGCCGCGCTGCTGGAAGATGGCCTGGCGCGCGCCCGGCTGGATGAAGAAGTGGGGCCGATTGTCGGGCGCATGCGCCTGCTGACCGGCAATGCCATCGAGCGCATGCGCGCCTGGGAAGGCGAGGCGCCGCAGGTGATCTACCTCGACCCGATGTTCCCGCATCGCGACAAGAGTGCTTTGGTGAAGAAGGAGATGCGTGTGTTCCGGCCCTTGGTCGGTGACGACCTGGATGCCCCGGCCCTGCTCGAAGCCGCCCTGGCGCTGGCCAGCCACCGGGTGGTGGTGAAGCGCCCACGCAAGGCGCCGATCATTGACGGGCCGAAACCCAGCCATAGCCTTGAGGGCAAGTCGAGCCGGTACGACATCTACCCGAAGAAAGCGCTTAAAGCCTGACCTTTATCTGACCGGCTATTGCGGCCGATGTGGGAGCGGGCGAGCCCGCGAAGCAGGCACCGCAGTGGTTGGCACGGGCTGCGCCCGTGTTCGCGGGCCTGCCCGCTCCCACAGGCATTGAGCAAGATTCAGCATTCGAGACAACAGGGCTGCCGCCAAATGCCCGTGTCTGCTTCACGGCTGAAACGCCCGCAAGAACACCCCAACCACCTCGCGCACATGCGCTTCTGCCTCATCACCTTCCAGCGGCCCCGCACAGCCGAGCAATAGCCGGTAATCCGGGGCCCCCTTGACCAGGCAGAAGAAGTGCTCCGCTGCCCGCAGCGGGTTGTCGATACGCAGCAGCCCACGCTCATCCGCCTCGCGCAGCAGCGCTTCCATCCCGGCCAGCACACGCTTGGGCCCGGCCTCGTAGAAGTACTCGCCAAAGCTTGCATCCAGGCTGCCCTGGGCCATGATCAGGCGGCTGAGCTTGACCGCTTCGTCACTGCTGATCAGCGCCTGGAAACCACGGGCGATGTTCAGCAGCACGTCTTCGACCTGCGCACCCGCGGGGTACTCGAACAACAGGTCCGGCAGCTGAGTCTGGCAAGTGGCCATGACCGCTGCACAGAACAGCGTCTGCTTGTCGGTGAAGTGGCTGTACACGGTGAGCTTAGAAACACCTGCCGCCGCAGCGACCGCATCCATGCTGGTGTTGGCGTAGCCAAGGCTTAAGAACAGCGACTTGGCAGCTTCGAGAATCGCCTCGCGCTTGGCCAGGTCCTTGGGCCGGCCTGGGCCGATGGGTGCGTCGTTGGGCATTGTGGTCTGCATGTGGTTGATCAAGCTCCCATATTACCGGCTGGAGCGGTTTCCAGCAGTGATCGTAGCCATCGTCAGGCGATTTCTTATCGACGCTGGCTTCTCGGCAGCAGTTCCCTGACTTAATATACCCGCCAGTACAAATATTCGAAGTACCCTCTGCGAAAGGATTCATCATGTTGCGCCAGGCCTTGTCCATCGCGTTGCCCGCCGCCGTCGCCGTGCTTCTGGCGGCGTGCGAACAGGAAGCCGCCGCCCCCGCCGCCCCGCGCCCGGCGTTGGTGGTGCAGCCGCAGCCAGCCGAAGCGGGGGCCGCCAGTTACCCCGGTGAGGTGCGTGCGCGCTTCGAGCCGGAACTGGCGTTCCGTATTGCCGGCAAGGTCAGCAAGCGGCTGGTCGAAGAAGGGCAGCAGGTCAAGGCCGAGCAACCGCTGGCCGAGCTGGACCCGCAGGACGTACGCCTGCAACTGGAAGCTAACCGCGCACAACTGGCCGCCGCCGAAGCCAACCTGGCACTGGTGCGCACCGAGCGTGATCGCTACCAGAAGCTGCTGGACCGGCAGATGGTCAGCCATTCTCAATATGACAATGCCGAAAACCTCTACCGTGCCGGCCTGGCCCGCCTGAAGCAGGCCAAGGCGCAGTTCGACGTGGCCGGGAACCAGGCAGCCTATGCCGTATTGCGTGCGCCCCAGGCCGGGGTGATTGCCAAGCGCCAGGTGGAAGTGGGCCAGGTGGTGGCCGCTGGGCAAACCGCCTTCACCCTCGCCGCCGATGGTGAGCGCGAGGTGGCCATCGCCCTGCCAGAGCAGCAGTTCGCCCGGGTCGCCATCGGCCAACCGGTGAGTGTGGAGCTGTGGTCGCACCCGCAGGCGCGCTTCCAGGGGCGCATCCGCGAGCTGTCACCCGCGGCCGATCCGCGCTCGCGCACCTTCGCCGCCCGCATCGCCTTCACCACGTCGGCTGCCCCGGCCGAACTGGGCCAGAGCGCCCGGGTATTCATTGCTACCGAAGGCCTGATCCCATTGTCTGTACCGCTGTCGGCGGTCACCGCCGAAGACGGCCAGGCCTATGTCTGGCGGGTGAACAAGGACAGCCGCCTGGAGCGGGCCGTGGTGCGCCTAGGTGCGTACGGCAACGATAGCGTGCCCGTGCTCGAAGGGCTGGCCGCCGATGACTGGGTGGTGGCCGCCGGTGGTCATGTATTGCGTGAGGGGCAGCGGGTACGCCCCGTCGACCGCAGCAACCGCGTAGTGAACCTGACGGCCAAGGAGTAAGTCCCGATGGGTTTCAACCTTTCTGCCTGGGCGCTGCGCAACCGCCAGATCGTCCTGTTCCTGATGATCCTGCTGGCGGCCATTGGCGCCATGTCCTACACCAAGCTGGGCCAGAGCGAAGACCCGCCGTTCACCTTCAAGGCCATGGTCATTCGTACCCTGTGGCCCGGTGCCACGGCCGAGGAAGTGTCGCGCCAGGTAACCGAGCGCATCGAGAAAAAGCTGATGGAAACCGGTGAGTACGAGCGGATTGTCTCGTTTTCCCGGCCTGGCGAATCGCAGGTCACGTTCATGGCCCGCGACTCGCTGCACTCCAAGGACATTCCCGAGCTGTGGTATCAGATCCGCAAGAAGGTCGCGGACATTCGCCATACTTTGCCGCCGGAAATCCAGGGCCCCTTCTTCAACGACGAATTCGGCACTACCTTCGGCAATATCTATGCACTGACCGGCAAGGGCTTCGATTACGCCGTGCTCAAGGACTATGCCGACCGGATCCAGATCCAGCTGCAGCGGGTCAAGGACGTGGGCAAGGTCGAGCTGATCGGCTTGCAGGACGAGAAAGTCTGGATCGAACTGTCCAACCTCAAGCTGGCTACCCTGGGGGTGCCGCTGCAAGCGGTGCAGAACGCCCTGCGCGAACAGAATGCAGTCAGCACCGCCGGCTTCTTCGAAACCCCCAGCGAGCGCCTGCAACTGCGGGTAAGCGGTCGCTTCGACAGCGTCGAGCAGATTCGCCAGTTCCCGATTCGGGTGGGCGACCGCACCTTCCGCATTGGCGATGTCGCCGAAGTGTACCGTGGCTTCAATGACCCACCCGCACCGCGCATGCGCTTCATGGGCGAAGAGGCCATTGGCCTGGCGGTGTCGATGAAGGATGGCGGCGACATCCTGGTGCTGGGCAAGGCGCTGGAAAGCGAGTTCGAACGCCTGGCGCACAACCTGCCGGCCGGCATGGAGTTGCGCAAGGTCTCGGACCAGCCCGCGGCGGTCAAGGCCGGTGTCGGCGAGTTCGTGCAGGTGCTGGCCGAGGCGCTGGTCATCGTGCTGCTGGTCAGCTTCTTCTCCCTGGGCCTGCGGACCGGCCTGGTGGTGGCGCTGGCCATCCCCCTGGTGCTGGCCATGACCTTCGCGGCCATGCATTACTTTGGCATCGGCCTGCACAAGATTTCGCTGGGGGCGCTGGTACTGGCCCTGGGCTTGCTGGTAGACGATGCGATCATTGCCGTGGAAATGATGGCGATCAAGATGGAGCAGGGTTACGACCGCCTCAAGGCGGCCAGTTACGCCTGGAGCAGCACGGCCTTCCCGATGCTCACCGGCACCCTGATCACCGCAGCGGGCTTCTTGCCCATCGCTACGGCGGCCTCCAGCACCGGCGAATACACCCGCTCGATCTTCCAGGTGGTGACCATTGCCTTGCTGGCATCGTGGCTGGTCGCCGTGGTGTTCGTGCCTTACCTGGGCGAGCGCCTGCTGCCCGACCTGGCCCGGCTGCACGCCGCCCGTCATGGCCAGGCGCCAGACCCTTATGCCACGCCGTTCTACCAGCGTGTGCGGCGGGTTGTGGCGTGGTGTGTACGGCGCCGCAAGACGGTGATCCTGCTGACCATCGCGGCCTTCATCGGCAGCATCCTGCTGTTCCGCTTCGTGCCCCAGCAGTTCTTCCCGGCGTCCGGGCGCCCGGAACTGATGGTCGACCTGAAGCTGGCCGAAGGTGCATCGCTGGCCAATACCGCCGAGCGCGTCAAGCAATTGGAGGCGCTGCTCGCGCAGCAGGATGGCATCGACAACTATGTGGCCTACGTGGGCACCGGTTCGCCGCGCTTCTACCTGCCACTGGACCAGCAACTGCCGGCCGCCAGCTTCGCCCAGTTCGTGGTGCTGGCCAAGTCGATGGACGACCGCGAGCGCCTGCGCAGCTGGCTGATCGCCACGGTGGACCAGCAGTTCCCCGAGTTGCGCGCCCGGGTCACCCGCCTGGAAAACGGCCCGCCCGTGGGTTACCCGGTGCAGTTCCGGGTCACGGGCGAGCACATCGAGAAGGCGCGGGCGCTGGCCCGTGAGGTGGCCGCCAAGGTGCGCGAGAACCCGCATGTGGTGAATGTGCACCTGGACTGGGAGGAACCGAGCAAGGCGGTGTTTCTGAGCATCGACCAGGACCGTGCCCGTGCGTTGGGCGTGAGCACCGCGCACCTGGCGAGTTTCCTGCAAAGTTCGCTGACCGGCACCACCGCCAGCCAGTACCGCGAAGACAACGAGCTGATCGAGATACTGCTGCGCGGTACGCTGCAGGAGCGCAGCGAGCTGGGCAACCTGGGCAGCCTGGCGTTGCCGACCGACAACGGCCAGAGCGTGGCGCTGTCGCAGGTCGCGACCCTCGAGTATGGCTTCGAGGAGGGCATCATCTGGCACCGTAACCGCCTGCCGACGGTGACCGTGCGGGCAGACATCTACGACAAGGCGCAACCTGCGACACTGGTGAAGCAGATTCTGCCTTCTTTGCAGGGCATTCGCGCCAAGCTGCCCGACGGTTACCTGTTGGAAGTGGGCGGCACGGTGGAAGATGCCGAGCGCGGGCAGAAATCGGTGAACGCCGGCATGCCGCTGTTCATCGTGGTGGTGTTGAGCTTGCTGATGATCCAGCTGCGCAGCTTCACGCGCACGCTGATGGTGTTCCTGACCGCGCCACTGGGGTTGATCGGCGTGACCCTGTTCCTGCTGGTGTTCCGCCAGCCGTTCGGCTTTGTCGCCATGCTCGGCACCATTGCCCTGGCGGGGATGATCATGCGCAATTCGGTGATTCTGGTTGACCAGATCGAGCAGGACATTGCAGCAGGGATGGACCGCTGGCAAGCGATCATCGAGGCCACGGTGCGGCGCTTCCGGCCGATCGTGCTGACCGCGCTGGCCGCGGTGCTGGCCATGATCCCGCTGTCGCGTAGCGTGTTCTACGGGCCGATGGCGGTCGCGATCATGGGTGGCCTGATCGTGGCCACGGTGCTGACGTTGTTGTTCCTGCCGGCGTTGTACGCGGCCTGGTTCAGGGTAAAGCAGCGTTGAAGACCCAGGCGCGAGCGTGCAGGCAGCTTGCGCCCTGGGTGTTGAAGGCGCCGGCCCTTACCAGCTCAGGCAGCTGTTGGTGCGGCCTTTGCACGGGCCGTGGCCGCTGACGGCGGCAGGTGCTATGCGGGCCTGGTCCTGAGCGACGAAAGTCTCTTTCCAGGCCAGGCGCTTGCCGTGCGGGTTACGGTTGGTGGCCTGGTAGCGCAGGCTTACCTGGTAAGCATGGCCTTCCTTGAGCGTTGCCCCATCGATCATGAAGCTGAAGGTCTGGGGCAGCGCCAGTTCGCCTTGCTGCTCGATGGTCAGCACGGGCTGCAGGACGGAACTGCCTTTGGCAGCGCCGAAGCCCTCCAGTTTTTCACTCAGGACCAATACGTAACTCGCCGAAGCGTCCGGTGTTATCCGGTCTTGGCTTTCGCAGTCGATGAATATCTGGAAATGTGGGGTGGAGGGCATAGCGGAAACTCCTCGTCGAAAAGAGCCGCCATCCTGCACCCTGCTGTTGGCCGAGGGAGCGGGGAAAGGCGGTACAGGCAAAACGACGCAGAGGCAGCGGCCGCGCGGGTTCACGCAGACCGCTGCTGTGGCACCACGCGTTATCAGAGCGTGCCGAAGACCTTCTTGGCCAGGCTGGTAGCTGCGGCGGCCGGGTTCTGGCGAATGTTCTGCTCTTGCTTGCCGATCATCTCGAACAGACCGTCCAGCGCCTTCTCGGTCACGTAGTTCTCGATGTTGGCGTCATCCTTGACCAGCCCCAGGCCTTTGGCCTGCGCGGCGAAGGCGTTGTACTGCTGAGCCACGCCAACCTGGTCGGTGGCCTGCTTGACGACCGGCAGGAACTTGGCCCGAATCTGCTCGCGGCTGCTCTTGTTCAGGTACTGGGTGGCGGAGTCGTCACCGCCGCTGAGAATGCCCTTGGCGTCGGTCACGCTCATGTTCTTCACGGCGTCTACCAGAATCGCCTGAGCCTGCGGCACGGCCTTTTCGGCGGCCTTGTTCATGCTGGCTTCCAGGGCTTCGACCTGTTCGCCCTTGCCGAACATCTTCATCGCTTTGGCGGCCTTGCCCAGGTTGCCCGGCAGTTCGATACGCACGTCCGGGTTGTTGTTGAAGCCGCCTGGGGTGCTGAGCTGCTTGACCGCCAGCTGCGCGCCTTGGGTGAGGGCATCTTTCAGGCCGCCGGTGGCGTCCTTCTGGCTCAGGTCGCCCAGCGACAGGGCCAGCGCGCTGGCCGACAGCAGCAGGCCGGCGCACAGGGTGGTGAAGCGCAGGGAAGTGCGGATCATGAAGCGTTCCTTGTAAACAGATGAATACGGGTATCAGCGAACCTGGTCGAGCTTGACGCGCACGGGTTGCGGGTCGGAGCCGTCGAGCAGCACGCCATGGTGTTCGGTATTGATGAACAGCAGTTTGCCGCCCAGCTCGATGCGCGCGCTCAGCGCATAGCGGTGGCCGGGTTTGACCTGGCGCGGATCGTAGCTGAGGTGGAACGGCAGCGGCACGTTGCCTTTGACCGGGCCGGCCTGGCGGGCCAGGGTCACGGCCGGGGCGTCCAGCAACGACACGTCCTGCAGTTCGACGCTCAGGGTGGCGGCCGGGGGCAGGGCAATGCGCTGCAGGTAGAAGACTTCGCCATCCAGGCTGGCCTGGGCGGGCGGGGTTTGGCTGGAGCAGGCTGCGAGCAGGGATGCGCAACACAGCATAAAGAGCTTTTTCATGGAATCTCCGTTGTCCTTGGAGCCGGCTTGTGGCCAACCCCAGGGACTTTAGCGGATTTTCCCTAATCAATCATGGAGCACGACCAGGGGCGTCGCCACGTTATCGACCACCACGCGTTCGGTGCCAGACAAGGTGTGAGGGTTTACGGCGTGGTGGGTGGTGTTGATGAACTGCAGTTGCCCGTTCTGCTCGATGCGCACGGCCAGCACGTAGCTGCCGCGCGGGTCGAGCTTGCTGAGGTCGCAGGCCAGTTGCAGCTTGATCGGCAGTACACCGGCGCACTGAAGGCGCAGCTCGGCCTGGCTGACGGCCGGCGCGTCGGCACGGGACACGTCGAGCAGGCTCAGTAGCACCTGGGCGGAGGCTGGCAGGTAGTTGTCGCTGGAAGAAACGATTTCGACGTCGATCGATTTGATCTGGTTCATGGTAGTGCTCCTTGAGAGGGGGAAAGCACGGCGATGCTGTCCCCTCTCAAGGCCTGGCGGCAGACAGAAAAGCTACCCTTGCACCACGTCTGAAGGCTCGTCGCGATGCAGCGCCACCTGGCGGATGGACAGGCGCAGCTCGGCCGACAGCACGCGCTTGGCCACGCCCTCGGCCAGTTCGCCGAGCTTGTCGTGGTAACCCAGCTTGCCTTGGGCATCGGCATGCAGCACGCCTTGCTGGAGCAAGGTCTGGATGAAGTGGCGGAACAGCGTCTTGTCGAAGAACTCCGGGGCATTCAGGCCATGCAGGATCGACAGGCGCTGGGCCATCATCACGCACAGGTCTTCCAGCGCTTCGGCGCTGAGGCTGTTCTGCCCGCTGTTGAGCAGCAGGGACGTGGCCATGTAGAAACGCTGCAGCGTCTGGGTGATGGTGCGGGCGAGCAGGGTCAGCAGCACGAACTGCCGCGAGCTGGGCGGCGGGCGCACATAGATGTCGTTGTCCTGGCGCAGCAGGCCTTGCTCGACCAGCGCCGCCAGCCACTGGTCGATGACGTCGTCCAATTGCTGCGGCGCCCAGCGCAGGAACAGTTCGGCCTGCAAATACGGGTACAGCGCGTGCACATATTGCCCCAACAGTTCGCGGCTCATGCGCGAGCTGCTGAGGAAGAAGCTGGCCAGCAGCGCCGGCAGGGCGAAGATGTGCAGCACGTTGTTGCGGTAGTAGGTCATCAGCACCGCATTGCCTTCGTCCAGGTACAGGATGCGGCCCAGGGCGTCCTTCTGCTCGGCGACCAGGTTCATGCCGCGCACGTGTTCGATCAAGGCCTGGCCGTCACCCTCGGGCAGGGTGATGTGCGGCGAGTAGGGCACCTGGCGCAGCAGGGCCAGGTACAGGTCGAGCACGCGGACCAGGGCGCGTTCATCCAGGGCCAGGCGGCTGGTGGACAGCAATGCCATGGCCACCAGGTTGACCGGGTTGATGGCCGCCGCCTCGTTGAGGTGGCGGGCCACGGTCTCACCCAGGCGATGGGTAGTGGCGTTGAGCCAATCCGGGCGGTATTGCGGGCCATGCTCCTGCTCACGCCAGCCAGGTTGTTGCTCGTCGAGGAAGCCGGCCAGGCGGATCGGCTCGCCAAAGTTGACCGACACCTGGCCAAAGCGCTGCCTCAGCGCGCCGAACACCTTGAAGATATCGAATATCGACTCTTTCTTCTTGCTGGCACCGCGCAGCTCGCCCAGGTAGGTGCGGCCTTCGAGCACGCGCTCATAGCCGATGTAGACCGGCACGAACACGATGGGCGTGCGCGACGAACGCAGGAAGCTGCGCAGGGTAATGGCCAGCATCCCGGTGCGCGGTTGCAGCATGCGCCCGGTACGGGAACGGCCGCCTTCGACGAAGTACTCCACCGGGAACCCCTTGGTGAACAGGGTGTGCAGGTATTCGTTGAACACCGCGGTATAGAGTGGGTTGCCCTTGAAGGTGCGGCGCATGAAGAACGCCCCGCCA
Organism: Pseudomonas sp. MB-090624; assembly: GCF_003205245.1. Taxonomy (NCBI): domain Bacteria; kingdom Pseudomonadati; phylum Pseudomonadota; class Gammaproteobacteria; order Pseudomonadales; family Pseudomonadaceae; genus Pseudomonas; species Pseudomonas sp. MB-090624. Next base: position 29,676 of record NZ_QJRK01000023.1, read on the forward strand.
CGGCGCAGCAGGTTGCCGACCACCGGCATGTTGAGGTTGATGCCCGCGGCCACGTGCGGTGGCGTGAGGCCGTTGCGGAACAGCAGGTACGACAGCAGCAGGTAGTCGATATGGCTGCGGTGGCAGGGCACGTAGATCACTTCGTGGCCGGGCGCGATGCCCTGCACCTGCTCGATGTGGTTGACCTTGATGCCGTCGTAGATCTTGTTCCAGAACCAGCTGAGCACCACCTCCAGGAAGCGGATGGCAGTGTAGGTGTAGTCAGAGGCAATCTCGTTGCCGTAGCGCAAAGCCTGGGCTTCGGCCTTGGCCAGCGGCAGGTTTTCGCGCTGCGCCTCTTCGGCGATGGCCTGGCGCACCAGCGGTGCATGAACCAGCCCCTTGACCAGGTTGCGCCGGTGCGAAAGGTCGGGGCCGATGACCGCGGTCTTGAGGTTGCGAAAATGCACGCGCATCAGGCGCTGGGCCATGCGCACGGTGCGTTCGTGGCCTTTGTTGTGCTGCACCAGTTCGCGCAGGTGGATGGGGGCAGAGAACTGCACGCGGGTTTTGCGCCCGAGTATCAGTACGGTCAGCAGCCGCCGCAAACGCCCGGTCACTGCCCAACTGTCGGCAAACAGCAGTTTCCACGGGCTGGACTCGCTGGCCGGGGTCTGGCCCCAGAACACGCTGACCGGAATGATCTGCGCATCTTCCTCGGCATGCTGGGTAACGGCAGCTACCAGGCGCTCGAGGGTGGGCGGGGCGCCACGCTTGTCCTGGCGGCCCAGCCAGTCGGGGTCGGGGGTCAGGTAGAAGAACGCAGCGGGTTCCTGCAGCGGACCGACCGTTACCGGCAGCACCGGGCGCGGCAGCCCTGCCTTGGTGCACTCGTGGTCGAGTACGACCAGGTCGGTGAGCGCCGGCGTAGGCAAGGCGTAGATCACTGGCCGGCTGCGGTCCAGGTTCAACGACATGGCCGACTGGTTGATGGTTTCGGAGCGCACCCACAGGTACAACAGGCGACGCAGGGCGCCGAAAATCAGGCGGCGCAGGGGGGAACGGGTCATGGGGTGTGTGCCCTGGGTGTGATGTTCAGGTGAGTATCCAGTTAATTAGTCTGCCGTATGTGCGTAAGTTCAGCAAAAATCGGCCAACAGCGGGACCGTCATCAATTTTTTTTGTGCTGTGGCATATACTCGGCCTGCCACTTGCAGGTTATTTCGGCAAGCGGCGTTGGCACGGGGCAGGTAAGCCCATGCCTGCACGGCGATCTTCACAATAAAAAACCGGAGTAGTTCAGATGTCGTCTCGTGAGACTGGGAATGTAAAGTGGTTCAACGATGCCAAGGGTTATGGCTTCATTCAGCGCGAAGGTGGTGCGGATGTATTCGTCCACTATCGGGCGATTCGCGGTGAGGGCCATCGTACCCTGGTCGAAGGGCAGCGGGTTGAATACGCTTGCGTGCAGGGCCAGAAAGGCCTGCAAGCCGAAGACGTGGTAGGCCTCTGAGCCTTAAGCTATAAGCTTCAAGCTGCAAGTGACCGTGTACTTGCAGCCTGATGCGAGCCTTCTTGAAACTTGCAGCTTGAAGCTTCAAGCTCAAGACGTACGCCAGGTGATTTCCTCTTCACCGTCGGCGCTGATGCGGACCCAGCGGTCGGCATCTTCCTCGCCGTCTTCCTCGACCCAGCCACCCGGCGCGCAGCGTACTTCCACCCCCAGTGCGGCGAATGCAGCGCGGGCGCAGGCAATATCGTCGGCCCAGGGGGTCTGGTCGCTTTCCAGGTACAGGCTGTTCCATTTCCCTACAGCCTTCGGTAACCAAGTGACCGGAATGTTACCGGCCTGGCATTTGAAGGTCTGGCCTTTCTGCTTCCATTCGCTGCACGGGCCGATCGCCTGGGCAAGCCACCCGGCAATCTGTTTGTGGTCGACGTCGGCGTCCTTCAGGTAGATCTCGATATCAGGTTGGCGCATAAGGGCTCCGGGTGTGCTCAGTCTTGGCGCACAAAATAGTCATAACGCATGGAAACCGTTACCTCGAACGGCTCGGGCTGGTCGATTACCCGTGCACGTTTTTCGGCGCTGGCGCGCCAGCCGTGTGGGGTCATGGCCAGCAGGTCGGCGCGGGCCTTGGGGGCGGCCAGGCTCAGGCGCAACGCCAGGGTTTCGCTGTGGGCATGGACCATGCCCTCGGGGACCAGGGCCAGGTGCTTGTCGTCGGCGTAAGGGCGTACTTCATCGTAGAGCACTTCGCGCAGTTCCATCAGGTGGCCGCTGGTCGGGCCTACCCGCATCAGGCCACCGCCGGGGCTGAGCAGGCGTTTGGCTTCGGCCCAGTCCAGCGGGCTGAATACGCTGGCGATGAACTGGCAGCTGGCATCGGCCAGCGGTACGCGGGCCATGCTGGCGACCATCCAGGTGACAGCCGGTGCGCGGCGGCAGGCACGCTTGACCGCCTCGCGGGAGATATCCAGGGCGTAACCGTCGGCCGCGGGCAGGGCCTGGGCCAACTGCGCGGTGTAGTAGCCCTCGCCGCAGCCAATGTCCAGCCACGCACCGGGCTGGCGCTCGGCGGCCAGTTCGGCCAGGCGCTGGGCCACCGGCGCGTAGTGGCCGCCGTCGAGAAAGTCGCGACGTGCCTCGACCATGGCCTGGTTGTCACCCGGGTCACGGCTGTTCTTGTGCTGCACCGGCAGCAGGTTCAGGTAGCCCTGGCGGGCCCGGTCGAAGCGGTGGCCTGCCGGGCAGGCCACGCCGTTGTCGACTTGCGCCAGCGGCGCCTGGCAAAGGGGGCAGGCAAGCATCAGGCGAGCAACCGGACCAGGGTCTGGTAGTAGATTTCAGTCAGCAGGTCGAGGTCGCTGGCCAGAATCCGCTCATCCACCTGGTGGATGGTGGCGTTGACCGGGCCCAGCTCGACCACCTGGGTGCCCAGGGTGGCGATGAAGCGGCCATCGGACGTGCCGCCGCTGGTCGACGGTTGGGTGTCGCGGCCGGTGACACCTTTGATGCTGGCCGAAACGGCACCCAGCAGCTCGCCCGGCTCGGTGAGGAACGGCAGGCCTGACAGCGCCCAGTCGATCGACCAGTCCAGTTCGTGCTTGTCGAGGATCGCCGACACCCGCGCCTGCAGGCCTTCGACGGTGGACTCGGTGGAGAACCGGAAATTGAACAGCGCAGTCAGCTCGCCCGGAACCACGTTGGTGGCACCGGTGCCGGAGTTGAGGTTGGAGATCTGGAAGCTGGTCGGCGGGAAGAATGCATTGCCTTCGTCCCAGTGCTCGGCTGCCAGCTCCGCCAGGGCCGGTGCGGCCAGGTGAATGGGGTTGCGCGCCAGGTGCGGGTAGGCCACATGGCCCTGTTTGCCGCGCACGGTCAGCTTGGCGCCCAGCGAGCCACGGCGGCCGTTCTTGACCACGTCACCCAGCAGGGTGGTGCTGGACGGTTCGCCGACGATGCACCAGTCCAGGCGCTGGTTACGTGCTTTGAGGCGTTCGACCACAGCCTTGGTGCCGTGGTGGGCCGGGCCTTCCTCGTCGCTGGTGATCAGGAACGCGACCTTGCCGCGGTGGTCGGGGTAATCCTGCACGAAGCGTTCGCTGGCAACCACCATGCAGGCCAGGCTGCCTTTCATGTCAGCTGCGCCGCGGCCGCAGAGCATGCCGTTGGCGTCGATCAGCGCATCGAACGGTTCATGTTGCCATTGCTGCACCGGGCCGGTGGGCACCACGTCGGTGTGGCCGGCGAAGCACAGTACCGGGCCTTCCTGCTGGCCATGGGTCGCCCAGAAATTGTCGACGTCTTCGATGCGCATCGGCTCGAGCTGGAAGCCCACGGCGCCGAGGCGGTTCATCATTTGCGCCTGGCAATCGGCGTCGACGGGGGTGACGGAGGGGCGACGGATCAGGTCGCAGGCCAGTTGAAGGGTAGGCGAGAGCTCGGCAGGGGCCGTCATGGGGAACTCCGGGGCAAGGCAAGGCGGGGAAATCTGAGGGGCGTTATCTTATAGCAAACCAGTCGCGAAAGGGGCGCCAAGCGCCCCCAACATCTCAAGCCTGCTGCGCCTCGGCAGCCTTGTGCGCAGGCTTGGGCAGCGACGACAGCAGCGCCATCACCAGTGCCGCCACGTACGGCAACGACTGCACCAGCAGCATGGCCATCCAGAAGCGCATGTCCGAACTCGGCAGCCCCTGCACTAGGTAGATACCCAGCGCTGCGCCCCACAACAGCAGCATGATGAACAGTTCCTCGCGCGCCTCGGCAATCGCCACCAGCAAGCCATGGCTGTCGGCATGCTTTGGCGTGCGGATGAACGGCATGCTGCTGGTGAAGAACCCGTACAGCACCGCTTTGGCGATGGTATGCGACAGCGCCAGCCCCGCCAGCGCCGCCGCGAAGGCATCCTTCATGTTTACCCCCACCGCGCGCCGGTAGAGGAACAGGATCTTGCCGACCTTGAAGAAGAACAGCGCCAGCGGCGGGATGGCGAAAATCATCAGTGGCGGGTCGACCCGGTGCGGCACGATGATCATCGCGGCCGACCACAGCAGCGCGCCGATGGTGAAGAAAATGTTCATGCCATCGGCGATCCAGGGCAGCCAGCCGGCCAGGAAGTGGTAGCGCTGGCCGCGCGTCAGCTGGCTACCCGTGCCGCGCAGCAGGGCGCCGGCGTGGTGCTTGATGATCTGGATGGCACCGTATGCCCAGCGGAAGCGCTGTTTCTTGAAATCGATGAACGTGTCGGGCATCAAGCCCTGGCCATAACTGTTGTGGGCGTAAGCCGCCGACAGGCCTCTCTCGAACACGCGCAGGCCCAGTTCGGCGTCCTCGCAGATACACCACTCGGCCCAGCCCAGTTCTTGCAGCACGCTGCGCCGGGTCATGGTCATGGTGCCATGCTGGATGATCGCGTCACGGTCGTTGCGGGTGACCATGCCGATGTGGAAGAAGCCCTTGTATTCGCTGTAGCACAGCTTCTTGAATGCACTTTCGTGTTGGTCGCGGTAGTCCTGCGGCGACTGCACCACGGCAATTTTCGGGTCGGCGAAGTGCGGCACCATGTGCTTGAGCCAGTTGCGGTCGACGCAGTAGTCCGAGTCGATCACCGCGATCACTTCGGCGTCTGGCGCGGTGTGCGGGATCAGGTAGTTCAGCGCGCCGCCCTTGAAGCCAGCCAAGGGTGCGACGTGGAAGAACTTGAACCGTTCGCCCAGTTTCTCGCAATGGGCCTTGAGCGGTTCCCACACGGCCGGGTCCTTGGTGTTGTTGTCGATCACCAGCACTTCATAATCGGGGTAGTCCAGCGCGGCCAGGGCGTCGAGGGTCTGCTTGACCATTTCTGGCGGCTCGTTGTAGCACGGTACATGCACCGACACCTTGGGCCGGTAGGCGCTGTCGGCCTGTACTGGCAGAAACTCGCGGCGGCGCTTGTGGATCCACACCGCCTCGGCCAGTTCATGCGCCTCGGTGAGTAGCACGATGAACACCCCCAATGCGCCGAGCGCCAGCAACACGCCGACGGTCAGGCTGAACCAGGTGCTGTATTGCTGGCTGTAGTCGTAGGCGATCCACACCAGCACCGACCCGCACAGGAAGGTGATGAACGTCAGGAAGGTCCGGCCGCGTTGGCGCAAGGCCGAGCCGTCGATGAACAGCACCATCAGCGCGATCATGGCCAGCACCACCGACGCGACCGCCAGGGCGCGCCACTGCGGAATCGCCACCACGGGCCCCTCGAAATTGAACTTCTGCTGGCGCTCGGCGTTGTAGACGCCCCAGTAAGCGCCTACCGAGCCTTCGTCACTGGCCTTCCAGGGCTGGTCATAGGCTTCGATTACAAAATAGTTGTAGCCACGGCGGTTGAGCGTGTTGACCAAGGTGCGCAGGTAGATGGCCTGATCGGCCTGGGTGGCATCGGCCCCCCCGCGCATGCGGCCATTGCTCGGCCAGCCGACCTCCGACAGCAACAGCGGCTTGCGGGGGAACTGCTGCTTCAGCTCGCGGGCACGGTCGAGCACGAACTCCACCGAGTCTTTCATCGGCACGAATTCCCAGTAAGGCAGGATGTGCGCGGCAATCAGGTCGACGTGCCTGGCCAGCTCCGGGTGTTCCTTCCAGATATGCCACTGCTCACTGGTGGTTACCGGGACCTTGACCGCGGCACGTACCCTGTCCAGGTACTTGATGAGGTTTTCCGGTGTCACTTCTTCGCGGAACAGCGCCTCGTTACCCACCACTACGCGCACCACGCTGCGCGAGGTATTGGCCAACTCGATGGCGGTGGCAATTTCCCGCTCGTTGCGTTCGAGGTCGGGGCTGATCCAGATGCCCAGTGTCACCCGCAGGCCGAACTCTTCGGCCAGCCGTGGGATGTCTGCCTGGGTGCCTTCCACGGTGTAGATGCGGATGCTGTCGGTCAGTTTGCTCAGTTGTTCCAGGTCCTGACGCATTTCTTCGTCACTGGGGTACTGGCCCTTTTGCGGGCTTTCACCCAGGCGGAACGGCGAATACGAGAAGCCAGAGATTTGTTCTGGCCAGGCGGGCGCGGAAACCGGGCGATTGATCAGCGCCCAGAAGCCGGTGAACAACGCAGCGATGGCCAGCACCACAACCAGGTTCAGGCCGAATTTACGTGAAGACATTGTCGTCCATTTCTGTCGAAGTGATAGGACATTAAAGCAGGGTTAGTAGTCCATTTCCTAACGGTGCAGGCCTTGGGCTCGCTGGCATATAATGCGCGCCGGTTTTTTGGGGTATGAACATGAGTACAGAAGATCCGCGCTTCGCCGGCGTAGCCCGGTTGTACGGCGATCAAGGCTTGCAACGCCTGGGCCAGGCCCATGTGGCGGTGGTCGGGATTGGCGGGGTGGGTTCGTGGGTGGCCGAAGCGCTGGCGCGCAGTGGCGTGGGCGAAATCACCCTGTTCGACCTGGACGATGTCTGCGTCAGCAACACCAACCGCCAGGCCCACGCCCTGGAAGGGCAGGTGGGGCGCCCCAAGGTCGAGGTCATGGCCGAGCGCCTGCGGGCGATCAACCCGGCCTGCACGGTGCATGCAGTCGCCGATTTCGTCACCCGCGACACCATGGTCGAGTACATCACCGAACACCTGGACTGCGTGATCGACTGCATCGACAGCGTCATGGCCAAGGCCGCGCTGATCGCCTGGTGCCGCCGGCGCAAGATCGCCATCGTCACCACCGGGGGGGCCGGCGGGCAGATCGACCCCACGCAGATCCAGATCGCCGACCTCAACAAGACCTTCAACGATCCGCTGGCCTCGCGGGTCCGCTCTACGTTGCGGCGTGACTACAACTTCTCGCGCAATGTCAGCCGCAACTATGGCGTGCCGTGTGTGTTTTCCAGTGAGCAGCTGCGTTACCCCAAAGGCGATGGCAGCGTGTGCCTGCAGAAAAGCTTCGTTGGCGAAGGCGTGCGGCTGGATTGTGCCGGCGGCTTTGGCGCGGTGATGATGGTGACCGCCACCTTTGGCATGGTGGCAGCGAGCAAGGCGATAGAGAAACTGGTGGCCGGTGCGCGACGGCCATCGGAGCGGGTCAAGCCCGTGTAAATCCTTGTAGGAGCGGCCTCGTGTCGCGATGGGGCGCGCAGCGCCCCCAACGATGTTGGCCCCCACCCCAGTTAACGTTTGACCACCAGCTCTGCCATGCGCTGCAACACCGCATGCAGCCCATTGCTGCGCGACGGCGACAGCTGGCGCTCCAGCCCCAGCTGGCTGAACCACCCCCGCAGGTCGAGCGCCAGCAGTTCATCGCTGGTCAAACCCTGCACCCGCACCAGCAACAAGGCCAGCAGGCCGCGTAACAAACGGGCATCGCTACCGGCCTTGAACCGCCATGCGCCATCGGCCTGCTCGGCCACCAGCCACACCAGGCTTTCGCAACCGTGCACCCGGTTGGCCTCGGTTTTTTCGTTGGCGGCCAGCGGCTCCAGCCGGTCGCCCCATTGCATCAGCAAGCGAGCACGCTGTTCCCAGCCCTTGCCCTGTTCAAACGCGGCCAGCGCCTGTAGCGCCTGTTCCGGCAGGCTCATCGCAACAACTCCAGGCCTTGGTCCAGCGCGTCGAAGAAGCGCTGCAGGTCGCTGCTGTCGTTGTACAAGCCCAACGACACACGGATCGCACCCTCCAGGCCCAGCCCCTTCAGCAGCGGCATGGCGCAGTGGTGCCCGGCACGCACGGCAATGCCCTGCTCGGTGAGCAGGTGGGCGATATCGGCATTGTGCACGCCTTCGATGACGAAGCTGGCCAGCGCCGCCTGTGGCGTGCCCAGCACCCGGATACCCTCGCGGTCGGCCAGGCCGCGCAGCAGTTGCTGATGCAGGCTGTTTTCGTGGGCGGCGACCGCGTGGCTATCGAGGCTGGCCAGGTAGGCAAGGGTCGCGCCCAGGCCGATCACCCCGGCAATGGGCGGGGTGCCCGCTTCGAAACCCAACGGCGCCGGGCGGAAGCTGGCGCTATGGTAGTCGGCCAGTTGCACCATCTCGCCGCCAAACTGCCAATGGCGCAGCAGCTCGAAGGCCTGGCTGCGGCCGTAGAGCACGCCGACACCGTCCGGGCCATACAGCTTGTGGCTGGAAAACACATAGAAGTCGCAGCCCAGCTGCTGCACATCATGGCGCCCATGGACCACGCCCTGGGCGCCGTCGACCACGGTCACCGCACCTTGCGCACGGGCATGGGCCAGCAGGGCAGGCAAGGGCTGCCAGGTGCCCAGCACGTTGGACAACTGGCTGACGGCCAGTACCCGGGTGCGTGGACCAACCAATTGCAGGGCCTGGTCCAGGTCGATGTGGCCGTGAATGTCCAGCGGCAGTACCACCAGGCGCAGGTCGTGCCGCTGCGCCAGTTGCTGCCAAGGCAGCAGGTTGGCGTGGTGCTCCAGCGCGCTGACGGCAATTTCGTCGCCCGCTTCGAAGCGGTGCTCCAGGCCATAGGCCAGCAGGTTCAAGGCCGAAGTGGCGCCATGGGTGAACACGATCTGTCGGGCATCGGCGGCGTTGAGCCAGGCGGCCACCTTGTTGCGGCTGGTTTCGAAAGCCTGGGTCGCCAGTGCGCCGGGCAAGTGCTGGGCGCGGTGCACATTGGCTGCGCCATGGGCGTAGTAATGGCCCAGGGCATCCAGCAAGGCTTGCGGCTTCTGGGTGGTGGCGGCGCTGTCCAGGTATGTCTGGTGCTGCCGTTGCAGGGCGTCGATGGCGGGGAAATCGGCACGCCAGGGGGAGGGCTGGAACATGATCGCGGGGCCTGGAATGAAAAACGGGTCTGGCGTGTTGGCGCCAGACCCGATGTTAACACCTCAAACCGTGCAAGGTTCTCAGTTGTGGGCGTGCAATGCTTCGTTCAGCTCGATGGCCGACTTGTGGGTCTTGCATTCCACTGCGCCGTTCAGCGAGTTGCGGCGGAACAGCAGGTCGGTCTGGCCAGCCAGGTCACGCGCTTTGACCACCTTGACCAGTTCGTTGTTCTCGTCCAGCAGGTTCACCTTGGTGCCGGCAGTGATGTACAGGCCCGCTTCAACGGTGTTACGGTCACCCAGCGGGATACCGATACCGGCGTTGGCGCCGATCAGGCAGCCTTCGCCGACCTTGATGACGATGTTGCCGCCACCGGACAGGGTGCCCATGGTAGAGCAGCCGCCGCCCAGGTCCGAGCCCTTGCCGACGAATACACCAGCGGAAACCCGGCCTTCGATCATGCCCGGGCCTTCGGTGCCAGCGTTAAAGTTGACGAAGCCTTCGTGCATGATGGTGGTGCCTTCGCCAATGTAGGCGCCCAGGCGCACACGGGCGGTGTCGGCGATACGCACGCCGGCGGGGACCACGTAGTCGGTCATTTTCGGGAACTTGTCCACCGAGAACACTTCCAGCAACTCGCCTTTGAGGCGTGCTTCGAGTTGCAGTTCGGCCAGTTCGCTCAGGTCGACCGCACCCTGGTTGGTCCAGGCCACGTTCGGCAGCAGCGGGAAGATGCCGGCCAGGCTTACGCCGTGTGGCTTGACCAGGCGGTGCGACAGCAGGTGCAGCTTGAGGTACGCCTCTGGGGTCGAAGCCAGCGCAGCGTCTTCGGCCAGCAGGGTGGCGACCAGCGGCTTGTGGCTTTCGGCCAGGCGGGTCAGCAGCGCGGCCTGGGCGGCATCCACGCCTTTCACCGCTTCGGCCAGTTGGGCGGCCTGGGCGTTGCTGAAGGCGATGGCCTGGTTGCCACCCTGGTAACCAAGAACAGGCGCGACTGCGGCGACCAGTTCGGCGCTTGGGTTGAGCAGGGGTTGTGCGTAGAACACTTCCAGCCAGGCGCCCTGGCGGTTCTGGGAGCCGACACCGAAGGCCAGGCTGAACAGGGTATTGGACATGTGATTACCTCGTGCGAAATAGGGTAGGGGCTCAGGCGAAGGCTGCGGCGTACAGGTCAGGCTTGAAGCCGACCAACGTGCGCGCGCCAAGGTCGAGCACCGGGCGCTTGATCATCGACGGCTGGGCCAGCATCAGCTCGACGGCCTTGGCCTGGTCGAGGTCTGCCTTGCTGGCGTCGTCCAGCTTGCGGAACGTGGTGCCGGCACGGTTGAGGATGACTTCCCAACCGTGTTCGTCGCACCAGCGGTTCAGGCTGTCACGGTCGATGCCTTGGGTCTTGTAGTCGTGGAATTCGTAGGCGATGGACTGGTCTTCGAGCCAGGTACGCGCTTTTTTCATGGTGTCGCAGGCTTTGATGCCGTAGAGCGTGTAGGTCATTGTGTGCATTGGGGATCACAGGTTGCCCCAAACTCTCCGTTTTTCGATTTCAGTCGCGGGATTATGCGGGAACGGAGATGTGAGCGCCACGGGTGTGCTTGTCTTGGGTTTTGCAGGCGCCGCAGATGTGCCGGTCTTGGGTCTTGCATCGCTTATGAGATCGAGCGCCGCCCGCGCGGCGCTTCGCGGCTAAAGCCGCTCCTACATTTGTTTCGGGCCAATTATGCCTGTGGAATTTGCGCGCGAACGCCTTGGCGCATGTCTCGATATTGCGTCGTACAAACGAGGCGGTCGCGCGCGCCTGCACAGGATGGACTGGCCCGAAACAAATGTAGGAGCGGCTTTAGCCGCGAAGCGCCGCGCGGGCGGCGCTCGATCTCACAGGCGCTGCAAGACTCACGGCAGGCCCAACCACCCAACCGAAGTATCATCATGTTACATATTCATCCGCCACCTGCGACTATCGTGCAGCGGCCCCGGTTCGCCGATCGCCGCTAACATATTGTTTCAATGGCGATGTTTCGCCCTGTTGTCGTTTCTGGTTCACAAAGGAAGCCTTACCGGATGCAGTCCGCCTACACCGTCCTCATCCTGTTGACCTTGGTCAGCCTGTCGAAACTGGTCGGTCGCCTGATTCCGCTGCCCTTGCCGCTGGTGCAGATCGCCGCTGGCGCCTTGCTGGCGTGGCCGACCCTGGGCCTGCATGTGGCGCTGGACCCCGAGCTGTTCCTGTTTCTGTTCCTGCCGCCACTGCTGTTCGCCGATGGCTGGCGGATTCCCAAGCGCGAACTGTGGCGCCTTCGAGGGCCGGTGGTGGCGCTGGCGGTAGGGCTGGTGCTGTTTACTGTGGTCGGGGCCGGTTACTTCATTCACTGGCTGATGCCCAGCATCCCGCTGCCGGTTGCCTTCGCCTTGGCCGCCGTGTTGTCGCCGACCGACGCCGTTGCCGTATCGGCCATTACCCAGGACCGCCTGCCCACCCCGCTGATGCATATGCTGCAGGGCGAGGCGCTGATGAACGACGCCTCTGGCTTGGTGACCTTCAAGTTCGCCCTGGCGGCGGCAATCACCGGGGCCTTCTCGCTGGCCGACGCCAGCTTCAGCTTCGTGCTGGTAGCACTGGGGGGCCTGGCAGTGGGCGTGGCCCTGAGCTGGCTGATCGGCCGCCTGCGCATGTGGATGATCACCCGGGGCTGGGACGACCCTGCGACCCATGTCGTGTTCATGCTGCTGTTGCCGTTCGCGGCTTATGTACTGGCCGAGCGGCTGGGCGTGTCGGGCATTTTGTCGGCAGTGGCCGCTGGCATGATGCAGAGCTGGCTCGACCTGCTGCCACGCCAGACCAGCACCCGGCTGCTCAACCGCAGCGTCTGGTCGCTGCTGGAGTTCGCCTTCAATGGCCTGATTTTCCTGCTACTGGGCCTGCAGTTACCGGACATCATCAAGGCTGTGGTCAGCCACGAAACCACCGTGTGGCCGACCCTGGCCTACCGCTGCCTGGATGTGCTGGCGATTTTTGCCGCGCTGATCCTGCTGCGTTTCATCTGGGTGCAGAGTATCTGGCGCGCGATCGGCGTGCTGCGCCGCTGGCGCGGTAAGCCGGCGCTGGTGCTGGTGCCTACGGCGCGCTCCTGCTGGCTGCTGACCTTCGGCGGCGTGCGGGGTGCAGTGACCCTGGCGGGTGTGATGTCGGTGCCATTGCTGATGGGGGCAGGTAAGGCGTTCCCGGAACGGGACCTGCTGATTTTCATCGCGGCAGGGGTGATCCTGCTATCGCTGGTCAGCGCCTGTATCGCCTTGCCGCTGTTGCTGCGCGGGGTGACCAAAAGCGCCGACGAGCGCTTGCAACAGGAGGTGCAGGAAGCCTGGCGGCGCACGGCAGAAGCGGCGATCCATGCCTTGGAGGCGGAGGAAGTGATCGACAGCAATGCGCCGCAGGATGCAGACCAGGCAACCATGGCCACGGAACTGAAGGCGCGCCTGATGGCGGAGTACCGGGATGAGCTGGACAGTTATAACGACACGGCCGAAGCCAAGGCACTGGCCGAGCAGATGGATTTGCTGGAGCGCCGCTTGCGCCTGCGGGCGCTAAGGGCGCAGCGGCTGGAGCTGTACAACCTGCATCGTCAGCACGAGGTGGGCGATGAGGTGGTGCGGCAGGTGCTGGGCGAGCTGGACATGAGTGAGGCGAACCTGGGGCAGGTCAAATAAAGCGCTGGCGCTGCCTTGCAGCAACAGGCCTCTCACCTACCCCGGTAGGAGCAACGGTCTTACTGCAAATTTTAAAAGCCTGCGCGATTCGTTGTGGGAGCGGGCTTGCCCGCGAAGCAGGCGACGCGGTGTCTGGCACCGGCTTTGCCGGTGTTCGCGGGCATGCCCGCTCCCACAGGGCCTGCGCTGGCTTGGAGTTGCCGCCGAACTTGCAGGAGCAACTGTCTTGCTAAAAATTTGAAAAGCCTGCGCGATTCATTGTGCGGGCAAGCCCGCGAAGCAGGCGACGCGGTGTCTGGCACCGGCTTTGCCGGTGTTCGCGGGCATGCCCGCTCCCACAGGAACCGCGTACAAACCGCCCCCCGATCCTGTCAGCGGCTTTGCAGAAACGCGCGAATGCGCTCGGCAGCTTCGATGCACTCGGCCAGCGGTGCAACCAAGGCCATGCGGACACGCCCGGCCCCCGGGTTCACACCATCCACTTCCCGCGAAAGGTAAGATCCCGGCACCACCGTCACATGCTGGGCTTCGAACAGGTCACGGGTGAACTCGGCATCGTCGCCAGGCACCTTGGCCCACAGGTAGAAGCTGCCGTCCGGGCGCTGTACGTCCAGTACCGGCTGCAGGATCTCCAGCACGGCATCGTATTTGGCGCGGTACTGGTCGCGATTTTCGCGCACATGCGCTTCATCCTGCCAGGCGGCGATGCTCGCCAGTTGGGTTTGCACCGGCATGGCGCAGCCGTGGTAGGTACGGTACAGCAGGAATGGCTTGATGATGTCGGCGTCGCCGGCAACGAAGCCCGAGCGCAGGCCCGGCAGGTTGGAGCGCTTGGACAGGCTGTGGAAGACCACGCAACGTTTGAAGTCGCTGCGGCCCAGCTCCGCGCAAGCGCTCAACAGGCCCGGCGGCGGTGCGTCTTCGTCGAAGTACAGTTCGCTGTAGCACTCATCGGCGGCGATCACGAAATCATGCTCGTCGGCCAGGGCAATCAGCGTTTTCAGGGTGTCCATGGGCACCAGCGCCCCGGTCGGGTTGCCCGGCGAGCACAGGAACAGGATCTGGCAGCGCTGCCAGACATCGGCCGGAACGGCGTCGAAGTCCGGGTTGAAGCCATTGGCTTCCAGGCACGGCAGGTAGTGTGGGGTAGCACCGGCCAGCAGGGCTGCGCCTTCATAGATCTGGTAGAACGGGTTCGGGCTGACCACCAGGCCGTCATCGACGCGGTTGACCACGGCCTGGGTGAAGGCGAACAGCGCCTCGCGGGTGCCATTGACCGGCAGGATATGACGGTCGGCGTCGAGCCAGCCGGCGGGCACGCCAAACCGCTGCTCGCACCACTGGCCAATAGCCTGGCGCAGCGCCGGCAGGCCGAGGGTGCTGGGATAGACAGCCAGCTTGTCGAGGTTGTCGGCCATGGCCTGGGCGACGAACGCCGGCGATTCGTGCTTCGGCTCACCGATCGACAGGGCGATGGCGCGTTTGTCCGCCGCAGGCTTCACGGTGCCCAGCAGGGCGCGGAGCTTTTCGAACGGGTAGGGCTGAAGCTGGGTCAAGGCATGGTTCATCGGCGCAAGGTCTCGTCAATCGTCTAATCGTTAAATGGTCAGGCGGCTCGGGCTGGTGTCGCTGCCTTGGCCGGCCTGCAGCTGCTGCACGATAGCTTCCTGCAGGCGGCTGCACAGTTGCGGGTCGGACAGCGGCTGGTTGTCGGCATCGGTGATGAAGAACACGTCTTCGACCCGTTCGCCGAGGGTGGCGATCTTGGCGTTCTGCAGTGACAGGTCGAATTCCAGGAAAATCCGCCCCAGCCGGGCCAGCAGGCCAGGGCGGTCGGGGGCCGTGATCTCGAGAATGGTCACCGGCCGTTGGGCATCGTTGAGGATGGTCACCTGTGGCGGGAAGTCGAAGTGCTTGAGCTGGCGGGGCACCCGGCGCTGAATGATGGTCGGGTAGTTCTCGGGGTTGCGCAAGGCTTCGCTCAGGCCGTCGCGAATCTGCCGCACCCGTTGCGGGTTGTCGCCAATCGAGCCGCCGTCGTTGTCCAGCACGATGTAGGTGTCGAGGGTGAACTGGCTGCTGGAGGTGATGATTCGCGCGTCGTGAATGTTCAGGTTCAGCTGCGACATGGCCGCTACTGTCACCGCAAAGAAGTCGTGCTGGTCCGGGGCGTAGATGAAGATCTGCGTGCCACCCTCGAACTCGCGCTGGGTAGTTTCCTTGATCAGCACCAGAGGGCCGCCATCGGCGGGCTGCTGCAGGATCGCATCACTGTGCCAGGCCACGTCGGCCGCAGTGTGCTTGAGGAAGTAGTCATCGCCCAGCTGCGACCACAATTGTTCGACGTCGTCCGGGTCGGTGCCCTCGCGCACCAGGATGTCCAGGGCCGCCGACTGGGTCTGGCGAATCTGCTCTTCGCGGTCCAGCGGGTTTTCCAGGCCGCGGCGCAAGGCCCGCTTGGTCTCGGTGTAAAGCTGGCGCAACAGGCTGGCGCGCCACGAGTTCCACAAGCTGGGGTTGGTGGCATTGATATCGGCCACGGTCAGCACGTACAGGTAGTCCAGGCGCGTTTCGTCGCCGACGTGCAGGGCAAAGTCGTTGATCACCTGCGGGTCGGACAGGTCCTTGCGCTGGGCGGTGGTAGACATCACCAGGTGGTTGAGCACCAGCCAGACGATCAGCCGGCTGTCCCACGCGGGCAGTTGGTGGCGTTCGCAGAACTTCTGCGCGTCTACTGCACCGAGCTCCGAGTGGTCACCGTGGCGGCCCTTGCCGATGTCGTGGTACAGGCCGGCCAGGTAGATCAGCTCGGGTTTGGGCAGGCGCCCCATCAGCTTGCTGGCCAGCGGAAACTTCTCGGACACCGGTGTGTACTGCAGCTTGCGCAGATGCTTGATGAGGTTGAGGGTGTGCGCATCCACGGTATAGATGTGGAACAGGTCGTGCTGCATCTGCCCGACGATCAGGCCGAACTCGGGCAGGTAACGCCCCAGGATGCCGTAGCGGTTCATTCGGCGCAGGTTACGGTGTATGCCGATCTCGCACTTGAACAGCTCGATGAACAGGCTGGTATTGCGGATGTCGGTGCGGAACGTGTCGTCGATCAGGTGCCGGTGTTCGCGCAGCAGGCGCACGGTATCGGCGCGTACACCCTTGATTTCCGGGTGCTGGGCCATCAGCACGAACATCTCCAGCATGGCGAACGGCGTGCGCTTGAATACGTTCGGCCGGGTGGCCTCGATATAGCCGTCATGCAGGCGGAAGCGCGCATTCAGCGGCTGGGTGCTGCCACTGTCCTCGTCGGCGAGGATGACCTCCTCGAAGTGCTGGATGATCAGGTCGCACAGCTGGCTGATGCTCATCACCACCCGGTAGTACTGGGTCATGAACTGCTCGATCGCCCGCTTGGGGTTCTCGTCGTGGTAGCCCAGCAGTTCGGCCAGGCTGCGCTGGTGGTCGAACAGCAGGCGGTCTTCGGCGCGGCCGGCCAGCATGTGCAGGGCGTAACGCACCTTCCATAGAAAGTCCTGCGACGAGGCCAGCAGTTCGTTCTCGCTTTCCAGCAGGAAGCCTTCGCCAGCCAGTGCGAGCAGGTTCAAGGTGCCGTATTGGCGGCGCGCCACCCACAGTACGGTCTGGATATCGCGCAGGCCGCCAGGGGACCCTTTGACGTTGGGCTCCAGGTTGTACTCGGTGTCGTTGTACTTGTGGTGGCGGGCCTTGAGTTCGGCGCGCTTGGCCAGGAAGAACTCCTTGCTCGGCCACATGTGCGCGGTGCTGGTCACGTCCAGCATGCGTTGGCGCAACGGCTCCGGGCCGGCAATGGTGCGGCTTTCCATCAGGTTGGTGATCACCGTGAGGTCGGCGCGGGCCTGTTCGGCACACTCGTCCACGGTACGCACGCTCTGGCCGACTTCCAGGCCTATGTCCCACAGCAGGGTCAGAAACCGTTCGATGGCATCGCGGTACTGTTCATGCTCGGCAGCCCCCAGGAGGATCAGCAGGTCGATGTCCGAATGCGGGTGCAATTCACCGCGCCCGTAGCCACCCACCGCAACCAGGGCGATGCCGCTGTGGTCCCCCCAGTCGAACTGGTTCCAGGCTTGTTGCAGGATATTGTCGACCAGCCAGGCACGGGCCTCGATCAGCGGGCGAATGTCGCCGCCGGCGCGGAAACGCTTGTCGAGCACCTCGCCGGCCAGGCGGATGGCTTTCTTGAAAGCGGCGATAGGGCTCGCCTTGAGGGCCAGTTCCGCCTGGAACTGGCCGCGGTCGAACAGTTCGGGGTCCACCTGGGGCATCGCGTCACGTTCCTGTCGTGGGTTGGCCGGGATCAGGCCGAGGTGCGCGGGATCGTGTCGTCCTTGCGCAGGGTGAAGATCTCGTAGCCGGTCGCAGTCACCACCAGGGTGTGCTCCCATTGGGCCGAGAGCTTGCGGTCCTTGGTGATGGCGGTCCAGCCGTCGCCCAGCACCTTGGTGTCGGCCTTGCCCTGGTTGATCATGGGTTCGATGGTGAAGGTCATGCCTTCCTTCAGTTCCATGCCCGTGCCTGCGCGGCCGTAGTGGAGGATCTGCGGTTCTTCGTGGAACACCTTGCCGATACCGTGGCCGCAGAATTCACGCACCACCGAGAAGCCGTTCTTTTCGGCGTGCTTCTGGATGACTTCACCGATGTCGCCCAGGCGGCACCCCGGCTTGACCAGTTCAATGGCCTTGTACATGCATTCCTGGGTCACCTTGGACAGGCGCTCGGCCCATGCTGGCACGGTGCCGACATGGAACATGCGGCTGGTATCGCCGTGGTAGCCGTCCTTGATCACGGTGACGTCGATGTTCAGCGTGTCACCGTCCTTGAGCGGCTTGTCGTTGGGGATGCCGTGGCAGACCACATGGTTGATCGAGGTGCAGATCGACTTCGGGTAGCCTTTGTAGTTGAGCGGCGCCGGGATGGCCTGCTGAACATTGACGATGTAGTCGTGGCACAGGCGGTCCAGCGCTTCGGTGGTGACGCCGGGCTTGACGTGTTCCTCGATCATTTCCAGCACTTCGGCAGCCAGGCGGCCAGCGATGCGCATCTTTTCGATGTCTTCTGCGGTCTTGATGGTAACGGTCATTACAGGCTCTCTACGGCGCCGTGCACGGCGCGAATAAACGGGAAAGGGCTTATTCTATCAGAGCGTCCAGCTGCAAGCTGCAAGTGGCAAGTGGCAAGTGGCAAGTGGCAAGTGGCAAGTGGCAAGTGGCAAGTGGCAAGCTACAAGAAGAAGCGGATCGTGCGTCGGCTGCTTTTTGCTTTTGCTTTTGCTTTTGCTTTTGCTTTTGCTTGAAGCTTGAAGCTTGCAGCTTGCAGCTGC
The DNA here is from genome assembly GCF_003205245.1 of Pseudomonas sp. MB-090624. NCBI lineage: Bacteria > Pseudomonadati > Pseudomonadota > Gammaproteobacteria > Pseudomonadales > Pseudomonadaceae > Pseudomonas > Pseudomonas sp. MB-090624. Next base: position 47,978 of record NZ_QJRK01000023.1, read on the forward strand.
TTCCACCGGGTTCCGTTTGCCCGCGGTCTGTGGTATAACATGCGCCGCTTTCGGGCACGACCCCGTCAGCATTTAACCCACACACGTGTCGACACGATGACCTGGGTGCCCCGAGTTGCAGAATTCGCGGGTTGGTCATTGGGATACGTGGAGGCCCAACCCGACTTATCAAGGAACTATCATGTCCCAAGTCAATATGCGCGATATGCTGAAGGCCGGTGTGCACTTCGGCCACCAGACCCGTTACTGGAACCCGAAAATGGGCAAGTACATTTTCGGCGCGCGTAACAAGATCCACATCGTCAACCTGGAAAAAACCCTGCCAATGTTCAACGACGCTCTGTCGTTCGTAGAGCGCCTGGCCCAGGGCAAGAACAAGATCCTGTTCGTCGGCACCAAGCGTTCCGCCGGCAAGATCGTCGCCGAGCAAGCTGCTCGTTGCGGTTCGCCATACGTTGACCACCGTTGGTTGGGCGGCATGCTGACCAACTACAAAACCATCCGCGCCTCGATCAAGCGTCTGCGCGACCTGGAAACCCAGGCCGAAGATGGCACTTTCGCCAAGCTGACCAAGAAAGAAGCCCTGATGCGCTCCCGCGACCTGGAAAAACTGGATCGCAGCCTGGGCGGCATCAAGGACATGGGTGGTCTGCCAGACGCTCTGTTCGTTATCGACGTTGATCACGAGCGCATCGCGATCACCGAAGCCAACAAACTGGGTATCCCGGTCATCGGCGTTGTCGATACCAACAGCAGCCCGGAAGGTGTTGACTACATCATCCCAGGTAACGATGACGCCATTCGCGCTATCGAGCTGTACATGACTTCGATGGCTGACGCTGTCATCCGCGGCCGCAACAACGTTGCCGGCGGCACTGAAGTCTACGCTGAAGAAGCGGCTGCACCTGCTGCTGAGTAATAGGCGCTAGCGTCTACTTGGCACGCGAAAAGGGGGCTCTGCCCCCTTTTTGCCACCTTGAAATCCTGCTGTCAGCATCGGCCCCGCATCATGGGCCTGCTGGAACACAAACGGCGGATTTGCAGAATTTAACGCCCGTGACCAACGGGTGGAATGGTTGAAAAACTTTCCAAGAGGATTTTGAAATGGCAGCAATTACTGCAGCGCTGGTCAAAGAACTGCGCGAGCGTACCGGCGAAGGCATGATGGATTGCAAAAAGGCCCTGGAAAAGGCCGGCGGCGACATCGAAAAAGCCATTGACGACATGCGTGCCTCGGGCGCCATCAAGGCCGCCAAAAAGGCTGGCAACGTCGCTGCTGAAGGCGCTATCGCGGTCAAGACCGACGGTAAATCCGCCGTTCTGCTGGAAGTGAACTCGCAGACCGACTTCCTGGCCCTGCAAGACGACTTCAAGAACTTCGTTGCTGAAAGCCTCGAAGAAGCCTTCGCCCAGAAGCTGACCGACGCTGCGCCGCTGATCGCTTCGCGTGAAGCTGCTCGTGAAGCCCTGGTCGCCAAGTGCGGCGAGAACGTCAACATCCGCCGCCTGGTGCGCGTCGAGGGTGACGTTGTGGGTGCCTACCTGCACGGCAACAAGATCGGTGCCGTTGTTGTCTTGAACGGCGGCGACGTCGAGCTGGCCAAGAACATCGCCATGCACGTGGCTGCGTCGAACCCTGAGTTCCTGGATTCGTCGGAAATCTCCGCCGAGGCCATCGAGCGTGAGAAGGGCGTGTTCCTGCAGCTGAACGCTGACAAGATCGCCGGCAAGCCAGAGAACATCGTTGAGAACATGATCAACGGCCGTATCACCAAGTTCAAGGCTGAAGCCTCGCTGAAAGAGCAGGCTTTCGTCATGAACCCGGAAGTCAAAGTTGGCGAGCTGGCCAAGAAAGCCGGTGCTGAAATCGTTTCCTTCACCTACTTCAAAGTAGGCGAGGGCATCGAGAAGCCAGTCGACGACTTCGCTGCTGAAGTTGCCGCTCAGGTAGCTGCTGCCAAGCAGTAAGACAGCCCCGTCTGTCGCCCCAAAGAGGCTGCCCGCTCACGCGCGCAGCCTCTTTGTCAAAGCGGGAACGGTTTACAGAAACCGCTGCTCGCGGACGCAACCGTTGCGTCACGTTACAGTTACAAGCAGGCTCAAGCAGCCCGCCAGAATTTTACAAACGCCGCAGGAGAGATTCGCAATGGCTCAGCAGGGCAGTGGTCATCAGGCTCGCTATAAACGCATTCTACTCAAACTTAGCGGCGAGGCCCTGATGGGCTCGGAAGAGTTCGGGATCGATCCCAAGGTCCTGGATCGCATGGCGCTGGAAGTCGGCCAACTGGTCGGTATCGGTGTTCAGGTCGGCCTGGTGATCGGTGGTGGCAACCTGTTCCGTGGCGCGGCGCTCAGTGCAGCCGGCATGGACCGTGTTACCGGCGACCACATGGGGATGCTGGCCACCGTGATGAATGCCCTGGCCATGCGCGACGCGCTGGAGCGGGCGAACATCACTGCCATCGTCATGTCGGCGATCTCCATGGTGGGTGTCACCGATCATTACGACCGTCGCAAAGCCATGCGTCACCTCAACGCCAAGGAAGTCGTGATTTTCGCCGCCGGTACTGGCAACCCGTTCTTCACCACCGACTCTGCCGCTTGCCTGCGCGCCATCGAAATCGATGCCGACGTGGTATTGAAGGCAACCAAGGTCGATGGTGTATACACTGCAGATCCATTCAAAGACCCGCATGCCGAGAAGTTCGATCATCTGACCTACGATGAAGTGCTGGATCGCAAGCTGGGGGTAATGGATCTCACGGCAATCTGCCTGTGCCGCGACCACAAGATGCCGCTGCGCGTCTTCAACATGAACAAGCCCGGCGCCCTGCTGAACATCGTGCATGGCGGCGCGGAAGGAACTCTGATCGAGGAAGTCCAGAAATGATCAACGATATCAAGAAAGACGCGCAGGAGCGCATGACCAAGTCCCTCGAGGCCCTGGCTCGCAACCTGGCGGCCATCCGTACGGGTCGCGCTCACCCAAGCATCCTGGATACCGTCAGGGTCACTGCCTGGGGCAGCGAGATGCCGCTGAACCAGGTGGCTGCAATCACCGTCGAAGATGCCCGCACGCTGAAGATCGTCGCCCACGACAAGAACCTCAGCGCGGCTATCGAAAAAGCCATCCTCACCTCTGACCTGGGCCTGAACCCGTCCAGCGCCGGTACCACCATTCGCGTGCCGATGCCGGCCCTGACCGAGGAAACCCGCAAGGGCTATACCAAGCAGGCCAGCGCTGTTGCCGAAGACGCCAAGGTAGCCGTGCGCAACGTGCGCCGCGACGCCCTGGCCGACCTGAAGAAGCTGACCAAGGACAAGGAAATCAGCGAAGACGAAGAGCGTCGCGCCGCTGATGACATCCAGAAGCTGACCGACAAGTTCGTTGCCGAAGTCGATGCTGCCTTCAAGGCCAAGGAAAAGGACCTGATGGCCGTCTGAGGCCGGGGTTTTTTAATGGAAAAGACCAAGCCAGCGGTGCCGTCCTCGGTGCCGCGTCATGTCGCGATCATCATGGACGGCAACAACCGCTGGGCAAAAAAACGCCTGCTGCCCGGCGTTGCCGGGCACAAGGCGGGTGTCGACGCCGTTCGCGCGGTCATCGAAGTCTGTGCCCAGTCCGGGGTCGAGGTGCTGACCCTGTTCGCCTTCTCCAGTGAAAACTGGCAGCGCCCCGCCGAAGAAGTCGGTGCGCTGATGGAGCTGTTCTTCTCGGCCCTGCGCCGTGAGGCCAAGCGCCTCAACGAAAACAATATCAGCCTGCGTATCATCGGTGACCGCTCGCGGTTCCACCCGGAGTTGCAGGCTGCCATGCGTGAGGCCGAGGCGCTGACCGCCGGCAACAACCGCTTCATCCTGCAAATCGCTGCCAATTACGGCGGCCAGTGGGACATTGCCCAGGCCGCGCAACGGCTGGCGCGGGAAGTGCAAGCCGGGCACCTGCGCCCGGACGACATTACCCCTGGCCTGCTGCAGACGTGCCTGGCAACCGGTGAGCTGCCGTTACCGGACCTGTGTATCCGCACCGGTGGCGAGCATCGCATCAGCAATTTCCTGCTGTGGCAGCTGGCATATGCCGAGCTGTATTTCTCCGACCTGTACTGGCCGGACTTCAAACACGAGGCCATGCGTAAAGCCCTGGCCGATTTCGCTTCGCGCCAGCGCCGCTTTGGTAAGACCAGCGAGCAGGTCGAGGCTGGAGCTCGTGCTTAATGCTTAAACAACGCATCATTACCGCGCTGATCCTGCTGCCGGTTGCGCTGGGTGGTTTCTTCCTGCTCAACGGTGGGGATTTTGCCCTGTTCATCGGCTTCGTAGTGACCCTCGGTGCCTGGGAGTGGGCGCGCCTGGCCGGCCTGATGGCCCAGCCGCTGCGCATTGCCTACGCCCTGGTGGTGGCCGGGGCGCTGATGCTGCTGTACATCCTGCCGGAGCTGGCCCCCTGGGTGCTCGGCGCCGCAGTGATCTGGTGGGGGTTGGCGACCTGGCTGGTGCTGACCTATCCACGCAGCAGCGAGTTGTGGGCCAGTGCTGCCTGCCGGCTGCTGATCGGCCTGCTGGTATTGCTGCCCGCCTGGCAGGGGTTGGTGCTGCTCAAGCACTGGCCGCTGGGCAACTGGCTGATTCTCTCGGTCATGGTGCTGGTGTGGGCTGCCGACATCGGCGCGTACTTCTCTGGCCGTGCATTCGGCAAGCGCAAGCTGGCCCCGCAGGTCAGCCCCGGCAAGAGCTGGGAAGGCGTGTATGGCGGGCTGGCGGTCAGCTTGCTGATCACCCTCGGTGTGGGCATAAGCCGCGACTGGGGCGTTGGCCAGGTGCTGCTCGGTTTGCTGGGTGCTGCGCTGCTGGTGATGGCCTCGGTGGTCGGTGACCTGACCGAGAGCATGTTCAAGCGCCGCTCCGGCATCAAGGACAGCAGCAACCTGCTCCCCGGTCACGGCGGTGTGCTCGACCGCATCGACAGCCTGACGGCAGCGATCCCGATCTTTGCCGTGTTGTTGTGGGCTGCCGAATGGGGTGTCATGTGACTCGCCCGCAACGTATCACCGTGCTCGGTGCCACCGGCTCCATCGGCCTGAGCACCCTGGACGTGATTGCCCGGCACCCTGATCGCTACCAGGCGTTCGCCCTCAGTGGCTATTCGCGTGTGGACGAACTGCTGGCCCTGTGCGTGCGCCACCGCCCGGCGTTCGCCGTGGTGCCGAGCAGTGAAGCGGCCATGCGGTTGCGTGTAGGTCTGGCGGCGGCCGGTTGTGCAACCGAGGTGCTCGAAGGCGACGCCGGGCTGTGCCAGGTGGCATCGGCAAGTGAAGTGGACGCCGTGATGGCGGCCATCGTCGGGGCTGCCGGCTTGCGGCCCACCTTGGCGGCTGTTGAGGCGGGCAAGAAGGTCCTGCTGGCCAACAAGGAAGCACTGGTGATGTCAGGGGCCCTGTTCATGGACGCCGTGCGGCGCCATGGCGCCGTGCTGCTGCCGATCGACAGCGAGCACAACGCTATCTTCCAGTGCATGCCTGGCGACTATGCCCGTGGCCTGAGTGCGGTGGGGGTGCGGCGGATCCTGCTGACGGCTTCCGGTGGCCCGTTCCGTGAAACGCCCGTCGAAGCGCTGATGGGGGTGACCCCGGAGCAAGCCTGTGCGCACCCTAACTGGTCGATGGGGCGCAAGATCTCCGTGGATTCGGCCAGCATGATGAACAAAGGGCTGGAACTGATCGAAGCCTGTTGGCTGTTCGATGCTGCGCCGGCCAAGGCCGAAGTGGTGGTGCACCCGCAGAGCGTGATCCACTCGCTGGTCGACTACGTGGATGGCTCGGTCCTTGCCCAGCTGGGCAACCCGGACATGCGCACCCCGATCGCCAACGCCCTGGCCTGGCCCGAGCGGATCGACTCCGGGGTGGCGCCGCTGGACCTGTTCGCCGTCGCCCGTCTGGATTTCCAGGCGCCCGACGAACAACGCTTCCCTTGCCTGCGCCTCGCGCGGCAGGCTGCCGAAGCCGGCAACAGTGCCCCTGCCGTGCTCAATGCCGCCAACGAAGTGGCGGTGCAAGCATTTCTCGAGCGGCGTATTCGCTTCCCGGAGATCGCGGGTATGATCGAACAGGTACTCGAGCAGGAACCTGTGGTGCCCCTGCCTTCCCTGGACGCGGTATTCGCCGCCGACCAGCGGGCCCGGGAGCTTTCCCGGGAGTGGCTGCGCCGCCACGGCCGCTGATGCAGGCTCGCTACGGTGCGTGAGGGGGCAGGGTATTGCCCCGCCCCGCTGAATATCATTCGGAGATGGACATGACAGCGCTCTACATGATTATCGGCACCCTCGTGGCCCTGGGGGTGCTGGTGACCTTTCATGAATTCGGCCACTTCTGGGTCGCGCGCCGCTGTGGCGTGAAGGTGCTGCGTTTTTCGGTGGGCTTCGGCACGCCGCTGCTGCGCTGGCATGACCGCCATGGCACCGAGTTCGTCGTGGCGGCGATCCCGCTGGGCGGCTACGTGAAGATGCTCGACGAGCGCGAAGGTGATGTGCCGCCGGCGTTGCTCGGCCAGTCGTTCAACCGCAAGCCGGTAGGCCAGCGTATCGCCATTGTCGCGGCCGGCCCGATCGCCAATTTCCTGCTGGCAATCGTGTTCTTCTGGCTGCTGGCGATGCTGGGTACCCAACAGGTTCGCCCGGTCATTGGTAGCGTCGATGCCGGTAGCCTGGCGGCGTCCGCCGGGCTGGCCGCAGGTCAGGAAATCGTCTCTGTGGACGGCAAGCCGACCAGCGGTTGGGCGGCGGTCAACCTGCAGCTGGTGCGGCGCCTGGGCGAGAGCGGCACCTTGCAGGTTGGCGTGCGCGACGATGGCGCCAGTGCCGAGCGCCAGTTGCAGGTCAAGCTGGACAGCTGGTTGAAGGGCGCCGATGAGCCAGACCCGATCCAGTCCCTTGGGCTGCACCCATGGCGCCCGGCGATTGCGCCGGTGCTGGCCGAGGTCGACCCGAAAGGGCCGGCTGCCGCTGCGGGCCTCAAGAGTGGTGACAAGCTGCTGGCGGTCGACGGCGTTGCCGTGACCGAATGGCAGCAGGTGGTCGACAGTGTACGTGCCCGGCCGGATGCCAAGGTGCAGGTCCGCGTGGAGCGCGACGGTGCTGCCCTCGACGTGCCGGTGGTCCTGGCCCACAAGGGCGAGGGCAAGGCCGTTGCCGGGTACCTGGGGGCCGGGGTCAAAGGTGGCGAATGGCCTGCCAGCATGCTTCGCGAAGTCAGCTATGGCCCGCTGGAGGCGGTGGGCGAGGGCTTGTCACGCACCTGGAACATGAGTGTCCTGACCCTCGAATCGCTGAAGAAAATGCTGTTCGGGGAGCTCTCGGTAAAAAACTTGAGTGGACCGATAACCATTGCTAAAGTGGCGGGCGCTTCAGCCCAGTCCGGCATCGGGGATTTCCTGAATTTCCTCGCCTACCTGAGCATAAGCCTGGGGGTTCTTAACCTGCTGCCCATCCCGGTACTCGATGGGGGGCATTTGCTGTTTTATCTGGTCGAGTGGGCGCGCGGTCGTCCGCTGTCGGATCGGGTGCAAGGTTGGGGGGTCCAGATCGGTATCAGTTTGGTCATAGGGGTGATGTTGCTCGCCCTGATCAACGATCTGGGTCGACTATAAAGCTTCGCTCAATTGCGAACCCGCCGTTTTTTCACGGCGGGTTGTTTATTGCCAGTTGGAATAAAAGGACTTCATGAAACGTCTGCTGCTAACTGCGGTCATGTCCGCACTGATGATCGCTGAAGTTCACGCCGAGTCCTTCACCATCTCCGATATTCGCGTCAACGGCCTGCAGCGGGTATCCGCCGGCAGCGTGTTCGGTGCCTTGCCGCTGAACGTCGGTGACCAGGCTGATGACCGCCGCCTGGTGGACTCGACCCGTTCCCTGTTCAAGACCGGGTTCTTCCAGGACATCCAGTTGAACCGCGATGGCAATGTGCTGATCATCAACGTGGTCGAGCGCCCGTCGGTGTCGAGCATCGAGATCGAAGGCAACAAGGCGATCAGCACCGATGACCTGATGAAAGGCCTGAAGCAATCCGGCCTGGCCGAAGGCGAGATCTTCCAGCGTGCCACCCTTGAAGGCGTGCGTAACGAACTGCAGCGCCAGTACGTGGCCCAGGGCCGCTACTCGGCCGAGGTCGACGCCGAGGTGGTGCCGCAGCCGCGCAACCGCGTGGCACTGAAGATCAAGATCAACGAAGGCACGGTCGCGGCCATCCAGCACATCAACATCGTCGGCAACAACGTGTTCGACGACGATACCCTGGGCCAGTTGTTCGAGCTGAAAACCACCAACTGGCTGTCGTTCTTCAAGAACGACGACAAGTACGCCCGCGAAAAGCTGTCCGGTGACCTTGAGCGCCTGCGTTCCTACTACCTGGACCGCGGCTACATCAACATGGACATCGCCTCGACCCAGGTGTCGATCACGCCAGACAAGAAGCACGTCTACATCACCGTCAACATCAACGAAGGCGAGAAGTACACCGTTCGCGACGTGAAGCTGTCCGGTGACCTCAAGGTGCCGGAAGACCAGGTCAAGTCGCTGCTGCTGGTGCAGCCTGGCCAGGTATTCTCGCGCAAGGTGATGACCACCACGTCCGAGCTGATCACCCGCCGCCTGGGCAACGAGGGCTACACTTTCGCCAACGTCAACGGCGTGCCACAGCCGAACGAACAGGACCACACGGTAGACATCATGTTCGTGGTCGACCCGGGCAAGCGTGCCTACGTCAACCGCATCAACTACCGCGGTAACACCAAGACCGAAGACGAAGTGCTGCGTCGCGAAATGCGCCAGATGGAAGGCGGGTGGGCGTCGACCTACCTGATCGACCAGTCCAAGACCCGCCTCGAGCGCCTGGGCTTCTTCAAGGAAGTGAACGTCGAAACCCCACCGGTGCCGGGCACCGATGACCAGGTCGATGTCAACTACAGCGTAGAGGAGCAAGCCTCCGGTTCGATCACCGCCAGCGTCGGTTTCGCCCAGAGCGCGGGCCTGATCCTGGGTGGTTCGATCAGCCAGAGCAACTTCCTCGGCACCGGTAACAAGGTGTCCATCGGCTTGACCCGTTCGGAATACCAGACCCGCTACAACTTTGGCTTCGTGGATCCCTACTTCACTGCCGACGGCGTGAGCCTGGGCTACAACGCCTTCTACCGCAGCACCAACTACGATGACCTCGATGTCGACGTGGCCAGCTATGCGGTGGACAGCCTCGGTGCAGGTGTGAGCCTGGGCTACCCGATCAGCGAAACTTCGCGCCTGACCTACGGCCTGAGCGTGCAGCAGGACAAGATCAAGACCGGCAAGTACACCGTTGACGAGATCTTCGACTTCCTCGACCAGGAAGGCGACAACTTCCTCAACTTCAAGGCGTCGATCGGCTGGTCCGAGTCGACCTTGAACAAAGGTGTGCTGGCGACCCGCGGTCACTCGCAAAGCCTGACCCTGGAATCGACCATTCCAGGCAGCGACCTGTCGTTCTTCAAGCTCGACTACCGTGGCCAGTTGTTCCAGCCGATCAACAATGACTACACCCTGCGCCTGCACACCGAGCTGGGCTATGGTGATGGTTATGGCAGCACCTCCGGCCTGCCGTTCTACGAGAACTACTTCGCGGGTGGCTTCAACTCCGTCCGCGGCTTCAAAGACAGCAGCCTGGGGCCACGCAGCACGCCTAGCCGCGATCCGGATAAGGGCGGGCGGCCTGGCACCATTGCTGACCCGGACCAAGATCCGTTGCCATTTGGTGGCAACGTGCTGGTACAAGGTGGCGTCGAGCTCCTGTTCCCGCTGCCGTTCGTCAAGGACCAGCGTTCGCTGCGCACCTCCGTGTTCTGGGATGTGGGTAACGTGTTCGACACCAATTGCGGCAACAAGCCTGATTGCGAGAAGGTCGGTTTCTCGGGCATGGCCAGTTCGGTCGGCCTGGGCGTGACCTGGATTACTGCACTGGGCCCGCTGAGCTTCAGCCTGGCAATGCCGGTCAAGAAGCCGGACGATGCCGATACCCAGGTGTTCCAATTCTCTCTGGGCCAGACCTTCTAAGGTCGGCCCTTGCTTAACGACAACGGTTTATCCAGGAGTGCATCGTGCGTAAATTGGCTCAACTGGCCGTAGTGGCCGCGGCGCTGGTCGCCACCCCGGCTTTCGCCGAAATGAAGGTTGCCGTGCTGAACTATCAGATGGCCCTGCTGGAATCGGACGCCGCCAAGAAGTACGCGGTGGATGCCGAGAAGAAATTCGGCCCGCAACTGACCAAGCTGAAAAGCCTGGAAAGCAGCGCCAAGGGTATCCAGGACCGCCTGATCAAGGGCGGCGACAAGATGCAGCAGCAGGAGCGTGAGCGCCTGGAGCTCGAGTTCAAGCAAAAAGCCCGCGACTTCCAGTTCCAGTCCAAGGAGCTGAACGAAGCCAAGGCCGTTGCCGACCGTGACATGCTCAAGCAGCTGAAGCCGAAGCTGGATGGCGCTGTCGAGGAAGTGATCAAGAAAGGCGGTTACGACCTGGTTCTCGAGCGTGGCGCGGTTATCGATGTCAAACCTCAGTACGACATCACCCGCCAGGTCATCGAGCGCATGAACCAAGCCCGTTGATATGAGTGTGACCATGACGCTAGGCCAACTGGCCGAGGCCCTCGGTGCCACCCTGAAGGGGCCCGAGGCGCTGCAGATTACCGGGCTGGCCACCTTGCAAGAGGCTGGCCCCGGGCAGTTGACCTTCCTGGCCAACCCGCAGTACCGCAAGTACCTGGATAACTGCCAGGCCGGCGCGGTGCTGCTCAAGGCCGCGGACGCCGAAAGCTTTGCCGGCAATGCCCTGGTCGTGGCCGACCCGTACCTGGCTTATGCGCGCATTTCCCACCTGTTCGATCCGAAACCCAAGGCTGTGGCGGGAATCCATCCCAGCGCCGTGGTGGCCAAGGATGCCCAGGTAGATGCCAGCGCCAGCATCGGGCCGTTCGCGGTCATCGAAAGTGGCGCCCGTATCGGCGCCAACGTGAGCATTGGTGCACATTGCTTCATTGGTGCCCGTTGCGTGGTGGGTGAAGGCGGCTGGCTGGCACCGAGGGTCACGTTGTATCACGACGTCACCATCGGCAAGCGCGTGGTCATTCAGTCGGGTGCGGTGATCGGCGGCGAGGGCTTTGGCTTCGCCAACGAGAAGGGCATCTGGCGCAAGATCGCCCAGATTGGCGGCGTTACCATCGGCGATGATGTGGAAATCGGCGTCAACACGGCGGTCGACCGTGGCGCGCTGTCGGACACGCGCATCGGCGATGGGGTCAAGCTGGATAACCAGATCCAGATCGCCCACAACGTGCAGATCGGCGACCACACCGCCATGGCTGCGTGTGTCGGTATTTCCGGCAGCACGCGCATTGGCAAGCACTGCATGCTGGCGGGTGGCGTGGGGCTGGTGGGGCACATTGATATTTGCGATAACGTATTCATTTCCGGAATGACCATGGTTACCCGCTCGATTACCGAGCCGGGCTCCTATTCTTCCGGTACGGCCATGCAGCCATTGGCTGACTGGCGCAAGAGCGCCGCGCGTATCCGCCACCTGGACGATATGGCCAAGCGCCTCCAGCAGCTGGAAAAACGCGTCGATACCGTGACCTCAGGTGGCCAGCCGGCATCAGAAGGCTGATACCATTCCCTGAGCAAGAGTGAACAGTCGCTAGCTGGCTCCTCTTTGGATTGTAAAAGGAGCGTGCGGTCAGCACCTGCGCTCCCTATTCTTATTACAGGCTTCCCCCCCGAAATGATGGACATCAACGAGATTCGCGAATACCTGCCTCACCGTTACCCGTTCCTGCTGGTGGACCGCGTGACGGAGCTGGACTACGAGGCCCAGAGCATTCGTGCCTACAAGAATGTCAGCATCAACGAGCCGTTCTTCAATGGCCACTTCCCGGCGCACCCGATCATGCCGGGCGTCCTGATCATCGAAGCCATGGCCCAGGCGGCCGGTATCCTGGGTTTCAAGATGCTCGATGCCAAGCCTGCCGATGGCACCCTGTATTACTTCGTCGGCTCCGACAAGCTGCGTTTCCGCCAGCCGGTGCTGCCGGGTGACCAGTTGGTGCTGGAAGCCAAGTTCCTAAGCCGCAAGAGCATGATCTGGAAGTTCGAATGCCGCGCCCTGGTCGACGGCAAGCCGGTGTGCTCGGCAGAAATCACCTGCGCGGAACGCTCCCTATGAATTCGATTGATCCTCGGGCCATCATCGATCCCTCGGCCAAGCTCGCCGACGGTGTCGAGGTGGGCCCTTGGTCGATCGTGGGCCCCGATGTCGAGGTCGGGGAGGGCACCGTTATCGGCCCGCATGTTGTGTTGAAGGGGCCGACCCGCATCGGCAAGCACAACCGTATCTTTCAGTTTTCGTCGATTGGCGAAGACACCCCGGACCTCAAGTACAAGGGTGAGCCGACGCGCCTGGTGATTGGCGACCACAACGTGATCCGCGAAGGGGTGACCATTCACCGTGGGACCATTCAGGACCGTGCCGAAACCACCCTGGGTGACCACAACCTGATCATGGCCTATGCCCACATCGGCCACGACAGCGTCATCGGTAACCACTGCATTCTGGTCAACAACACGGCCCTTGCCGGGCATGTGCATGTGGGCGACTGGGCGATCCTGTCCGGCTACACCCTGGTGCACCAGTACTGCCATATCGGTGCCCACGCGTTTTCCGGCATGGGTACGGCAATCGGCAAGGACGTGCCGGCCTTCGTGACCGTGTTCGGTAGCCCGGCCGAAGCCCGCAGCATGAACTTCGAGGGCATGCGCCGGCGCGGTTTCAGCGCCGAAGTGATCCACGTGCTGCGCCGCTGCTACAAGATTGTCTATCGTCAGGGCCTTACCGTCGAAGACGCACTCAAGGAGCTGGCCGAGCCTGCTGCGCTGCACCCTGAGGTCGAGCTGTTCCGCCAGTCGATCGTGAACTCCGCTCGCGGCATCACTCGCTGACATGGCCCGGCTTTGCGTAGCGCTGGTGGCCGGTGAGGCCAGCGGCGATATTCTGGGTTCAGGCCTGATGCGTGCCCTCAGGGAGCGCCACCCCGACATACGCTTTATCGGGGTGGGCGGCCCCTTGATGGAAGCCGAAGGCCTGCAATCCTATTTCCCGATGGAACGCCTGGCGGTCATGGGCCTGGTGGAGGTGCTGGGGCGCCTGCGCGAGCTGCTCAAGCGGCGCAAACTGCTGATCCAGACACTGATCGATGAAAAGCCGGATGTGTTCATCGGTATCGATGCGCCTGACTTTACCCTCAACATCGAGCTGAAACTGCGGCAGGCCGGGATCAAGACCGTGCACTACGTCAGCCCGTCGGTCTGGGCCTGGCGGCAGAAGCGGGTGCTGAAGATCCGCGAAGGCTGCGACCTGATGCTGACCCTGCTGCCGTTCGAGGCGCGGTTCTATGAAGAGCAGGGCGTGCCGGTGCGCTTTGTCGGCCACCCGCTGGCCGACACCATCCCGCTGCAAGCCGACCGCACAGCTGCGCGTGCCGCCCTGAGCCTGGGCGAGGGCCCGGTGGTGGCCCTGATGCCGGGCAGCCGTGGCGGCGAGGTTGGCCGCCTGGGGGCGTTGTTCCTCGATGCTGCCGAGCGCCTGTGCCACCACGTACCGGGCGTGCGCTTCGTACTGCCGTGTGCCAACGCGGCGCGGCGCGCGCAGGTCGAGCAGATGCTCGAAGGGCGGCAGTTGCCGCTGATGCTGCTCGATGGCCAGTCGCACCAGGCCCTGGCCGCCTGCGATGCGGTGTTGATCGCTTCGGGTACCGCCACCCTCGAAGCCTTGCTGTACAAGCGGCCGATGGTGGTGGCTTACCGCCTGGCGCCGCTGACCTACTGGATTCTCAAGCGGCTGGTGAAAAGCCCCTACGTGTCGTTGCCCAACCTGTTGGCGCAGCGTGAGCTGGTGCCTGAACTGCTGCAGGACGCTGCCACCAGCGAGGCGTTGGCCAATACCCTGGTACCGTTGTTGCGCGATGGGAGCCGGCAGACCGAACGTTTCGACGAAATTCACCGCACCCTGCGCCGCGACGCCTCCAATCAGGCGGCCGAGGCGGTGCTGGCCCTGCTCAAGGACCGCTGACATGCAATTTGGACTGGACTTCAACCTGGTCGAAGACCTGGTCGCCGGCGTTGACGAAGTGGGCCGTGGCCCGCTGTGTGGCGCGGTGGTAACGGCAGCGGTGATCCTCGACCCAACCCGGCCGATCCTCGGCCTGAACGATTCGAAAAAACTCACGCAAGCCAAGCGCGAGGCCCTTTTCGACGAGATTTGCGAAAAGGCCCTGAGCTTTTGTATCGCCCGTGCCGAGGTCGAGGAAATCGACCGGCTCAATATCCTGCAGGCCACCATGCTGGCCATGCAGCGCGCGGTCGAAGGCCTGCACGTTACACCGAAGCTTGCGCTGATCGACGGCAACCGCTGCCCGAAACTGGCCGTGCCGGCAGCGCCGGTGGTCAAGGGCGATAGCCAGGTCCCGGCGATTGCGGCAGCCTCGATTCTGGCCAAGGTCAGCCGTGACCGTGAAATGAGCGCGTTCGAGCTGATCTACCCGGGTTACGGTATCGGCGGGCACAAGGGCTACCCCACGCCGGTACATCTGGAGGCTTTGGCCCGGCTTGGGCCTACGCCCATTCATCGGCGTTCGTTCGCACCGGTGCGGGCCGCCTGGGACGCGCGTGAGGGCGTCATCGGTTCGCTGGTCTGACCAATGGGGCGTTATCGGGGCCCTTGCAGGCGCTTTAGCCGCGAACACCGGCACAGCCGGTGCCGTGCACCGCGTCGCCTGCTTCGCGGGCAAGCCCGCTCCCACAAGGAATCGCGCAGGCTTTTCAAATTTTGAGAAAGGCAGTTGCTCCTACACGCAGCCCCAAAACCCCCGCGCAATTAAGCTACAATCCCGCCCTTGTCGTTCAGCACTGCTACAGGATCTCCCATGTCGGTTCCCTTCGTTCACCTGCGCGTCCACTCTGAATTCTCGCTGGTTGACGGCCTGGTGCGGATCAAGCCGCTGGCCAAGGCGCTGGCCGGGATGAACATGCCGGCAGTGGCCATTACCGACCAGAGCAACATGTGCTCGCTGGTGAAGTTCTACAAGACGGCCATGGGCGCCGGCATCAAACCGATCTGTGGTGCAGACCTGTGGCTGGCCGGCGCCGACCCGGAAGCGCCGCTGTCGCGCATCTGCCTGCTGGCCATGAACCCCAAGGGCTATCGCAACCTCACCGAGCTGATCTCGCGCGGCTGGACCGACGGCCAGCGCAACGGCCTGGTGATCCTGCAGCGTGAATGGATCGCGCCGGCCAGCGAAGGCCTGATCGCCTTGTCGGCAGGCAAGGAAGGTGACATCGGCATGGCCCTGCTGGCCGGCCGTGACGACGAAGCCCAGGCCCTGCTGCAAGACTGGATGGGCATGTTTCCCGAGCGCTTCTACGTAGAAGTGCAGCGCACCAACCGCGCCCGCGACGAGGAATATGTGCATGCTGCCGTGGCCCTGGCCGACAGGCTCGGCGCGCCGCTGGTGGCCACCAACGACGTGCGTTTCATCAAGCAGTCCGATTTCGACGCCCATGAAACCCGGGTTTGCATCGGTGAAGGCTGGACCCTAGACGACCCTCGCCGGCCGCGTTGCTACAGCGACCAGCAGTACCTCAAGTCGTCCGAGGAAATGGCCGAGCTGTTCAGCGACCTGCCCGATGCCATCGCCAACACCGTCGAAATCGCCAAGCGTTGCAACATCCAGGTGCAGCTGGGCAAGTACTTCCTGCCCGACTTCCCCACGCCCAACGGCATGGGCATCGACGACTACCTGCGGCACGTGTCCCACGAGGGCCTGGAAGAGCGCCTGGCGGTCCTGTGGCCGAAGGAGACCACGCCCAATTACGAAGAGAAGCGCCAGGTTTACCTTGACCGGCTGAAGTTCGAACTGGACATCATCATCCAGATGGGCTTCCCCGGTTACTTCCTGATCGTGATGGACTTCATCAAGTGGGCCAAGAACAACGACGTGCCGGTAGGCCCTGGCCGTGGTTCGGGCGCAGGTTCGCTGGTGGCCTATGTGCTGAAGATCACCGACCTCGACCCGCTGGCCTATGACCTGCTGTTCGAGCGCTTCCTCAACCCTGAACGTATTTCCATGCCCGACTTCGACGTCGACTTCTGCATGGATGGCCGTGACCGGGTGATCGACTATGTGGCCGAGGCTTATGGCCGCAACGCGGTCAGCCAGATCATCACCTTCGGCACCATGGCCGCCAAGGCGGTGGTGCGTGACGTGGCACGGGTTCAGGGCAAGTCCTACGGCCTGGCCGACCGCCTGTCGAAGATGATTCCGTTCGAAGTGGGCATGACCCTGGAGAAGGCCTACGAGCAGGAAGAGATCCTGCGTGACTTCCTCAAGGGTGACGAGGACGCCCGCGAAATCTGGGACATGGCGCTGAAGCTCGAAGGTGTGACCCGGGGTACCGGCAAGCACGCCGGTGGCGTGGTGATCGCCCCGACCAAGCTCACCGACTTCTCACCGATCGCCTGTGACGAAGAAGGCGGCGGCCTGGTAACCCAGTTCGACAAGGATGACGTCGAGGCGGCGGGGCTGGTGAAGTTCGACTTCCTCGGCCTGCGTACCCTGACCATCATCAAGTGGGCCATGGAGATCATCAACCGCGAGCAGGCCAAGAAAAACCTGCCCGACGTGAATATCGACTTCATCCCGCTGGACGACCGCAAAACCTACGAGCTGTTGCAGAAGGCCGAAACCACGGCGGTATTCCAGCTTGAATCGCGTGGCATGAAAGAGCTGATCAAGAAGCTCAAGCCCGACTGCCTGGAAGACCTCATCGCACTGGTGGCACTGTTCCGCCCCGGCCCGCTGCAATCGGGCATGGTGGACGACTTCATCAACCGCAAGCACGGCCGTGCCGAGCTGGCCTACCCGCACTCCGACTACCAGTACGAAGGCCTCAAGCCAGTGCTGGCCCCCACCTACGGCATCATCCTGTACCAGGAGCAGGTGATGCAGATTGCCCAGGTGATGGCCGGCTACACCCTCGGTGGCGCCGACATGCTGCGCCGGGCCATGGGCAAGAAAAAGCCCGAGGAAATGGCCAAGCAGCGCGGTGGTTTCATCGAAGGCTGCGTGGCCAACAATATCGATGCGGACCTGGCAGGCAACATCTTCGACCTGGTAGAGAAGTTCGCCGGTTACGGCTTCAACAAATCCCACTCCGCGGCCTACGGCCTGGTGTCGTACCAGACTGCCTGGCTGAAAACCCACTACCCGGCACCGTTCATGGCGGCGGTGCTGTCGGCGGACATGCACAACACCGACAAGGTCGTGGTGCTGGTGGAGGAGGTGCGCAGCATGAAGCTGCGCCTGGATGCGCCGGACGTGAACTTCTCCGATTTCAAGTTCACCGTGAACGACGACGGCCGTATCGTCTACGGCCTGGGCGCCATCAAGGGCGTCGGCGAAGGCCCGGTAGAGGCCATCGTCGAAGCCCGTGCCCAGGGCGGGCCGTTCAAGGACCTGTTCGACTTCTGTGAGCGCATCGACCTCAAACGGGTCAACAAGCGCACCCTCGATGCGCTGGTGCGCAGTGGCGCGCTGGACCGGTTGGGCCCGCATTTCCATGACGAAATCAAGGCCTACCATGCCCATATCGACATCAACCGGGCGACCTTGCTTTCGGCACTGGGTGAGGCCATCAAGGCCGCCGAGCAGGCCGCGCATACCGCGGACAGTGGCCATGTCGACTTGTTCGGGGGCATGTTCGACGCGGCGGATGTCGATGTTTACGCCAACCACCGCAAGGTGCGCGAGCTGACCCTGAAGGAACGCCTGAAAGGCGAAAAGGACACCTTGGGGCTGTACCTGACCGGCCACCCGATCGACGAGTACGAAACCGAGATTCGCCGCTTCGCCCGCCAGCGCATCATCGACCTCAAACCGTCGCGTGAAACCCAGACCATCGCCGGCATGATCATTGCGCTGCGGGTGATGAAGAACAAGAAGGGTGACAAGATGGGCTTCGTCACCCTGGATGACCGCTCCGGGCGGATCGAGGCCTCGCTGTTCGCCGACGCCTATATCGCGGCGCAGTCGTTGCTGCAGGCCGACGCCATGGTGGTGGTCGAAGGGGAGGTCAGCAATGACGACTTCTCCGGTGGCTTGCGCCTGCGGGTCAAGCAGGTCATGACCATGGAAGACGCGCGCACCAAGCTGGCCGAAAGCCTGCGCCTGAAGGTGGCACACGAAGCCTTGAAGGGCGACCGGCTGAAATGGCTGGGCGAACTGATCACCCGCCACCGCGGTGCCTGCCCGATCACGCTGGAGTACACCGGCAGTGACGCCAAGGCCATGTTGCAGTTTGGCGAGCAGTGGGCGATCGACCCTGCCGATGGGCTGATTCAGGCACTGCGTGACCAGTTCGGACGTGAGAACGTCTTCCTGCAATATCGTTGAACCGACAAAAATTTAATCTCGACCTGAATGCGCCTGATCCCTTAAGGTATGGCGCCAAACGGATCAACCGGCCGGCCGCCTGGCCGTAGACCCAAGACGGATGACTATGAACCCGAATTTTCTCGATTTCGAACAGCCGATTGCCGACCTGCAAGCCAAGATCGAAGGCCTGCGCCTGGTGGGTAACGACAATTCGCTGAACATCAGCGATGAAATTGCCCGTCTGCAAGACAAGAGCAACACCCTGACCGAAAGCATCTTCGGCAACCTGACCAGCTGGCAGATTGCACGCCTGGCGCGTCACCCACGTCGTCCCTACACCCTGGACTACCTGGAACACATCTTCACCGAGTTCGAAGAGCTGCACGGCGATCGCCACTTCTCCGATGATGCTGCCATCGTCGGCGGCACTGCGCGCCTGGATGGCAAGCCGGTCATGGTTATCGGCCACCAGAAAGGCCGCGAAGTACGCGAAAAGGTGCGCCGCAACTTCGGTATGCCGCGCCCTGAAGGTTACCGCAAGGCCTGCCGCCTGATGGAAATGGCCGAGCGCTTCAAGATGCCGATCCTGACCTTCATCGACACCCCGGGTGCCTACCCGGGCATCGACGCCGAAGAGCGCAACCAGAGCGAAGCCATCGCCTGGAACCTGCGGGTGATGGCGCGCCTGAAAACCCCGATCATCGCCACCGTGATCGGTGAAGGTGGGTCGGGCGGTGCACTGGCCATTGGTGTCTGCGACCAGCTGAACATGCTGCAGTACTCCACCTACTCGGTGATCTCGCCAGAAGGTTGCGCTTCGATCCTGTGGAAGACCGCCGACAAGGCTGCCGATGCTGCCGAAGCCATGGGCATTACCGCCGAGCGTCTGAAGAGCCTGAACATCGTCGACAAGGTCATCCAGGAGCCGC
Organism: Pseudomonas sp. MB-090624; assembly: GCF_003205245.1. Classification (NCBI taxonomy): domain Bacteria; kingdom Pseudomonadati; phylum Pseudomonadota; class Gammaproteobacteria; order Pseudomonadales; family Pseudomonadaceae; genus Pseudomonas; species Pseudomonas sp. MB-090624. Next base: position 67,404 of record NZ_QJRK01000023.1, read on the forward strand.
TGGGCGGCGCCCATCGTGACCCGGCTGCGATGTCGGAAAGCATCCGCGCTGACCTGGTGCAGCAGCTGGACATGCTCGGCAAGTTCGACAATGACGCGCTGCTGGCCCGTCGTTACGAGCGCCTGATGAGCTACGGTCTCTGATTCCGTGATGTGATCCGGGGGCCGCTTTGCGGCCCATTCGCCGGCAAGTCCGCGCTCTCATGATGTGGGAGCTGGCTTGCCGGCGAATGGGGTGCAAAGCACCCCCCGGCGATCTCAAGCCATGTGAGGCCTTCATGATCAACCTCACCCCCTGGCTCAACGCCCCCACCTGGTACATCGCCTTCTCCGGCGGCCTCGACTCTACCGTCCTCCTGCACCTGCTGGCCGACTACGCCCGCAGCCACGCAGCGCCGCCCTTGCGTGCGGTTCATGTCCACCATGGCCTGCAAGCCGCCGCTGACGCCTGGCCCGCCCATTGCCAGACCGTCTGCGCCAACCTTGGCATCGCACTCGAGGTAATCCACGTTCAGGTCAGCCCCGGCGCCAGCCTGGAACAGGCGGCCCGCGACGCCCGCTATGCGGCTTTCCAGCAAACCCTCGGTCCGGGCGACATTCTGTTCACCGGCCAGCACCGTGACGACCAGGCTGAAACCCTGCTGTTGCGCTTGCTGCGCGGCACCGGCCTGCGTGGCCTGGCGGCCATGCCGGGGCAGCGGCCGCTAGGGCAGGGCAGCCTGGTCAGGCCGTTGCTGGGCTGTGCCCGGCAGCAGTTGCAGGCCTATGCCCAGGCCCGCGGGCTGGCCTGGATCGACGACCCTTCGAACGCTGACACCCGTTTTGCCCGCAACTTTCTGCGCCGGAAGGTGATGCCGCAGTTGCAGCAGCGCTGGCCACAGGTTGGCCAGAATTTCGCCCGTGCCGCCGATCATCTGGGCGAGGCGCTGGGCCTGCTCGACGACCTGGCCCAGGGCGATCTGGTGACCGCGCAGCAGGGGGCGCCTGCCGCCTGGCCGGGGCTGGCCTCCCTCGACCTGGCTAGCCTGGTGGCGCTGTCGCCGGCGCGCCAGCGCAACGCCTTGCAGTACTGGCTGAGCCAACGCACGCGGCTGCCCGATACCCGCCACTGGGCGGGTTGGGCAGACCTGCGCGATGCCGCCGCCGATGCCCAGCCGGTGTGGCGGCTGACCGACGGGCAGTTGCAGCGTAGCCAAGGGCGCATCTGGTGGCTGAGTGGCGACTGGCTGCAGCCAGCCGCCGGTCAGCTGGCCTGGCCGGATCCAGGTGTGCCGTTGCCACTGCCGGGCAACGGTAACGTGCGGCTTGTTGGCGCAGCCGGGGTTGGCGGGCTGCGGGTTGGCTACCGCCAGGGCGGCGAAATACTGGAGGTGCCCGGGCGCGGCCGGCGCGACCTCAAGCGCCTGCTCAACGAGCAGCAGGTGCCGCATTTCCTGCGTGCGCGCCTGCCCTTGCTGTACCAGGGCGAGCGCCTGCTGGCAGTGGCCAATTTGCCCGGGCTGGGGCAGGCGGGTTGGCAGTTGCACTGGCAGTTACCGACGAACGCGCAAGGTTTGAGCTGAAGGGTACATTCGGGTAGACTACCCTCCCTTCTTGATACAGCTTCTGTGGGTTCCGCGAAAACACAGGAGTTGCCGATTACCAAGCAGTTTTTTGCTGGGCTGATTCTGAAATGACGAGCGAGCTCCATGCCGGGGATACCCCTGGTCTGTACAGACGCGGCAGTTGTTCGAGATGCACTGTGATTGACGCAGGTGATCGGGGGCTTCGGCCTTCCTTCGCTTTCTCCGGCGGCGCTGGCCGCCTTAACGCAGACTTCTAGGGTTTTTCATGACGCGCTACATATTCGTCACGGGCGGTGTTGTTTCTTCATTGGGGAAAGGCATTGCCTCGGCTTCCCTGGCGGCCATCCTGGAAGCGCGGGGCCTGAAGGTCACCATGCTCAAGCTGGATCCGTACATCAACGTCGACCCGGGCACGATGAGCCCGTTCCAGCATGGTGAAGTGTTCGTCACCCACGATGGCGCCGAGACCGACCTCGACCTGGGCCACTACGAGCGGTTCATCCGCACCACCATGACCCAGAACAACAACTTCACCACCGGCCGTATCTACGAGCACGTGCTGCGCAAAGAGCGCCGTGGTGATTACCTGGGCGCGACCATCCAGGTCATTCCGCACATCACCGACGAAATCAAGCGCCGCATCATCAAGGGTGCTGGCGACGCCGACGTGGCCCTGGTGGAAATCGGCGGTACCGTGGGCGACATCGAGTCGCAGCCATTCCTCGAGGCCATTCGCCAGTTGCGCGTCGAAGTGGGTTCCAAGCGCGCGATGCTGATGCACCTGACCCTGGTCCCGTACATCGCCACTGCTGGCGAAACCAAGACCAAGCCGACCCAGCACTCGGTCAAGGAACTGCGCTCCATCGGCCTGCAGCCAGACGTGCTGATCTGCCGTTCCGACCACCCGGTCGATGCTTCCTCGCGCCGCAAGATCGCGCTGTTCACCAACGTTGAAGAGCGTGCGGTGATTTCGCTGGAAGACGTCGACACCATCTACAAGATCCCGGGTGTGCTGCACGCACAGGGCCTGGACGACTTCGTCGTCGAGCGCTTCGGCCTGCAATGCAACGGTGCCGACCTGTCCGAGTGGGACAAGGTGGTCGATGCCAAGCTCAACCCTGAGCACGAAGTGACCATCGCCATGGTCGGCAAGTACATGGAACTGCTGGATGCGTACAAGTCGCTGATCGAAGCGATGAGCCACGCCGGTATCACCAACCGTACCAAGGTCAACCTGCGCTACATCGACTCGGAAGACATCGAGAACCAGGGCACCAGCCTGCTCGAGGGTGCCGATGCCATCCTGGTACCCGGCGGTTTCGGCCTGCGCGGCGTGGAAGGCAAGATCACTGCGGTTCAATATGCCCGTGAGAACAAGGTGCCGTACCTGGGCATCTGCCTGGGCATGCAGGTCGCGGTGATCGAATTCGCCCGTAACGTCATGGGCTGGAAAGACGCCAACTCCACCGAGTTCGACCGCAACAGCGGCCACCCGGTCGTCGGCCTGATCACCGAGTGGGCCGACGCCACCGGCGCGGTCGAAACCCGTGACGAGGCCTCCGACCTGGGCGGCACCATGCGTCTGGGTGCACAGGACTGCCAGCTGGCAGCCGGTTCCAAGGTGCACGACTGCTATGGCAAGGACGTGATCACCGAGCGCCACCGCCACCGTTACGAGGTCAACAACAACCTGCTGCCACAGCTGGTTGATGCCGGCCTGGTGGTTTCCGGCCGTTCCGAAGACGGCGCGCTGGTCGAAGTGGTCGAGTCCAAGGACCACCCATGGTTCGTTGCCTGCCAGTTCCACCCGGAGTTCACCTCCACCCCGCGTGACGGTCATCCGCTGTTCAGCGGCTTCGTCAAGGCGGCCCTGGCGCAGAAGAACAAGGCCTGATTTTTTCGGGTCTTTGGTGAGTTTTCCGACGGTTAAGTCCGCGCGAGGCTCATTTCTCGGGTAAAGTACGCCCCGATCTACCCCTGACCACTCGGTCAGGGGTTGCTTTTGCCAGGCCTGCCTGCTGCGTCCCTGCCTGGTGAAAGGCAAGAATTCCCTAAAGCTGCGTTGTTTTCGTCAATTCTGGAGTGCTTACAACAATGGCAAAAATCGTCGACATCAAAGGTCGTGAAGTTCTCGACTCGCGTGGCAACCCCACCGTGGAAGCCGATGTACTGCTCGACAACGGCATCATCGGCAGCGCTTGCGCGCCGTCCGGTGCTTCCACCGGCTCGCGCGAAGCGCTGGAGCTGCGTGATGGCGACAAGAGCCGTTACCTGGGCAAGGGCGTGCTGAAGGCTGTCGCCAACATCAATGGCCCTATCCGCGACCTGCTGCTGGGCAAGGACCCGGCTGACCAGAAGGCCCTGGACCGCGCCATGATCGAGCTGGACGGTACCGAGAACAAGGCCAAGCTGGGCGCCAACGCCATCCTGGCCGTTTCCCTGGCTGCCGCCAAGGCCGCTGCCCAGGACCAGGACCTGCCGCTGTACGCGCACATCGCCAACCTGAACGGCACCCCAGGCCAGTACTCCATGCCGGTTCCGATGATGAACATCATCAACGGCGGCGAGCACGCCGACAACAACGTCGACATCCAGGAGTTCATGGTTCAGCCGGTTGGCGCCAAGACCTTCTCCGACGGCCTGCGCATGGGCACCGAAATCTTCCACCACCTCAAGGCTGTGCTCAAGGCCCGTGGCCTGAATACTGCCGTGGGTGACGAAGGTGGCTTCGCCCCTAACCTGGCCTCCAACGAAGATGCCCTGGGTGCAATCGCCGAAGCCGTCGAAAAAGCCGGCTACAAACTGGGCACCGACGTGACCCTGGCACTGGACTGCGCCGCTTCCGAATTCTACGAAGACGGTAAGTACAACCTGTCCGGCGAAGGCAAGTCGTTCGATGCCGAAGGCTTTGCAGACTACCTCAAAGGCCTGACCGAGCGCTTCCCGATCATCTCCATCGAAGATGGCCTGGACGAGTCGGACTGGGCTGGCTGGAAAATCCTCACTGACAAGATCGGTGAAAAGGTTCAGCTGGTTGGCGACGACCTGTTCGTGACCAACACCAAGATCCTCAAGGAAGGCATCGAGAAGGGCATCGGTAACTCGATCCTGATCAAGTTCAACCAGATCGGCTCGCTGACCGAAACCCTCGAAGCCATCCAGATGGCCAAGGCTGCCGGCTACACCGCGGTGATTTCGCACCGTTCCGGTGAAACCGAAGACTCGACCATTGCCGACCTGGCCGTAGGTACCGCTGCTGGCCAGATCAAGACCGGTTCGCTGTGCCGTTCCGACCGCGTATCCAAGTACAACCAACTGCTGCGTATCGAAGAGCAACTGGGCGCCAAAGCGGTTTACCGTGGTCGTGCCGAGTTTCGCGGCTAAGCAAGAGATGGTAAAAAGGCAGCAGCCGGAGTTGTAGGAACGTTCTTACTGAACTTTCCTTCTTCCCAACGGGTTTCTGTCAACGAAGCCTGGCCTCGGCCAGGCTTCGTGCTATTCGAGCTCCCGTAAAATGCGCGGCAGCCTTTTTGACCTGGATAACGTGATGCGCAGTCCCTATTGGGTGTTCCTTATTCTGCTCCTGCTGTTGGGTGGCCTGCAGTACCGTCTGTGGGTCGGCAATGGCAGCCTGGCGCAAGTGACCGAGCTGAAGCAGCAGATTGCTGAACAGCACGCCGAAAACGAGCGCCTGCTGGAGCGTAATCGCGTGCTCGATGCTGAAGTGCTGGAGCTGAAAAAAGGCATGGAGACCGTTGAAGAGCGGGCTCGCCATGAATTGGGGATGGTCAAGGAGGGTGAAACCCTCTTCCAGTTGCCACAGAAATGATCGATACCTTACCGGCCTTCTGGGCCGTGATTCCAGCGGCGGGCGTAGGCGCCCGCATGGCTGCCGACCGCCCCAAGCAGTATCTGGAGCTGGCAGGGCAGACCCTTCTCGAGCACAGCCTCGACTGTTTTCTTGGCCACCCGACGCTTAACGGCGTGGTGGTCAGCATTGCCGAACACGACCCTTACTGGCCTGCCCTGGGCTGTGCCAGCGACCCGCGTATCCAGCGCGCGGCGGGCGGGCGCGAGCGCGCCGATTCGGTACTCAATGCCTTGCTGCTGCTGCATGCCCAAGGGGCGGCGGACAGCGACTGGGTGCTGGTGCACGATGCTGCGCGGCCCAACCTGGCGCGTAGCGACCTGGACAAGCTGCTGGCGGAGTTGGCGGATGACCCGGTGGGTGGCCTGCTGGGGGTGCCGGCGCGCGACACGCTCAAACGAGCCGATGGCAAAGGCCGGGTCAGCGCCACCGTTGACCGCAGCACCATCTGGCAGGCCTACACGCCGCAGATGTTCCGCCTGGGGGCGTTGCACCGGGCGCTGGCCGAGTGCCTGGTGTCGGATGTCGTCGTGACCGATGAAGCTTCTGCCATCGAGTGGTCCGGGCAGGCGCCGCGGCTGGTCGAAGGGCGCAGCGACAACATCAAGGTGACCCGGCCGGAAGACCTGGAGTGGTTGCGCCAGCGCTGGGCAGGTCGACGCTGAGATCGCCGGGTCCGCTGCGCGGCCCATTCGCAGGCAAGCCAGCTCCCACAGGTACCCCACAGACCTGAGGCATCGCGGCTCCTGTGGGAGATTCTATGGTTCCTGGCAAGGGTAGCCGGAGCATCTTCAGCGCCTGTGAGATCGAGCGCCGCCCGCGCGGCGCAATCGCGAGCTGCGCTCGCTCCTACGTTTGTTTCGGGCCAGTAACGCCTGTGACAGGCGCGCGCGGGCGCCTTGTTTGTACGGCGCGATATTGAGGCATGCACCAAGGCGTTCGCGCGCGAATCCCACAGGAATAATTGGCCCGAAACAAACGTAGGAGCGAGCGCAGCTCGCGATGCGCCGCGCGGGCGGCGCTCGCTCTAACAGGCGCTGCCATACCTTGTGGCAACCACCTGTCAGCCCTGATGCGATCCCTGTGGGAGCTGGCTTGCCGGCGATTGGGCCGCGCAGCGGACCCCTTTGCAATCAGGCCCCGCGATACTCCGGCAACCCCGCCAACCCTTCCTTTAGATAGTCCACCAACCGCCGCACTTTCGGCGACAGGTGCCGCTGTTGCGGGTACAGCGCCCAAACCGCGGTATTGGGCGGTTGATGCCCCTCCAGCAACGACACCAGCGCGCCGCTGTGCAGGTGCTCCAGTACGTAATAGTCCGGCAACTGGCACAGCCCCATGCCTTGCAAGGCTGCATCCAGAACCGCCTGGCCACTGTTGCAACGCCAGTTGCCCTGCACCCGCTGGCTGATCTCGCGGCCGTCCTGTTGCAGTGCCCACGCATCCGAGCTGCCGATCAGGCAATTGTGCCGCGCCAGTTCCGACAGGCTGTGCGGCCGGCCATAGCGCTCCAGATAGGCTGGCGATGCGCACAGGTACATGCGCCGCGGCGCCAGGCGGGTCGCCACCAGTCGCGAATCGGCCAGCCTGCCCAGGCGGATGGCCAGGTCCATGCCTTCATGCAGCAGGTCAAGGGTGTGGTTGTTCAACTCCACATCCACGCGCAACTGGGGGTACAACGCCATGAAGCGTGTGACCAACGGCACGATGAAGCGCTCGCCATAGGCCACCGCGCAGGTCATGCGCAGCAGGCCCTTGGGCTCGCTGGCCAGGTCACCCATGGCGCGCAGGGCTTCTTCACGGCCATCCTGCAGGCGCTGGCAATGCTGCAGAAAGGTCTGCCCGGCTTCACTCAAGGTCACGCGGCGGGTACTGCGGTACAGCAGGCGGGTCTGCAAGCGTTCTTCCAGTCGGGCGATCTGCCGGCTGATGTGTGACGACGAAACCCCCAGGCGCTCGGCGGCGGCCGTGAACTGCCCCGATTCGGCGACAGCCACGAATTCATCGATGCCTTCCCAGCGGTTGCTCATGATTATCCCTGCACAGCAATAATGTTTTGTCTTTGCCTGGATTATTCATCAAAAGTCAGTGAATTACACTGGGCGTCTGAACTGACACCCTGTCTGGAGACACTCGATGATCAAGTCCCGTGCTGCTGTAGCCTTCGAAGCCAAGAAACCCCTGGAAATCGTCGAAGTCGACGTGGCCATGCCCAAGGCCGGTGAAGTGCTGCTGCGCGTGGTCGCCAGCGGTGTCTGCCACACCGACGCCTATACCCTGTCGGGTGCCGACCCGGAGGGCATCTTCCCATCCATTCTTGGCCATGAAGGCGGTGCGATCGTCGAAGCAGTAGGCGAGGGCGTGACCTCGCTGGCCGTGGGCGACCACGTGATCCCGCTGTACACCCCGGAATGCGGCAAGTGCAAGTTCTGCCTGTCGGGCAAGACCAACCTGTGCCAGGCGATCCGTGCTACCCAAGGCAAGGGCCTGATGCCGGACGGCACCACGCGCTTCTCCTACAAAGGCCAGCAACTGTTCCACTACATGGGCACCTCGACCTTCTCCGAGTACACGGTGTTGCCGGAAATCTCGGTGGCCAAGATCCAGAAAGAAGCCCCTCTGGAAAAGGTCTGCCTGCTGGGCTGCGGCGTGACTACCGGTATCGGTGCCGTGCTCAACACCGCCAAGGTCAAGCCGGGTGACACCGTGGCCATCTTCGGCCTCGGCGGCATCGGCCTGTCGGCGGTGATCGGTGCGGTGAAGGCCAAGGCCTCGCGCATCATCGCCATCGACATCAACCCGGCCAAGTTCGAGATCGCCCGTCAACTGGGCGCCACCGACTGCATCAACCCGAAAGACTACGACCGCCCGATCCAGGAAGTGATTGTCGACCTGACCGACGGTGGCGTGGACTTCTCCTTCGAATGTATCGGTAACGTGCAACTGATGCGTGCTGCCCTGGAATGCTGCCACAAAGGGTGGGGCGAGTCGGTCATCATCGGCGTGGCCGGTGCCGGCCAGGAAATCGCCACCCGGCCGTTCCAGCTGGTGACCGGCCGGGTCTGGCGTGGCTCTGCGTTCGGTGGCGTGCGTGGCCGCAGCGAGTTGCCGAGCTACGTGGAAATGTCCGAGAAAGGCGAGATTCCGCTGGATACGTTCATCACCCACACCATGGGCCTGGAAGACATCAACAAGGCCTTCGACCTGATGCATGAAGGCAAGAGCATTCGCAGCGTCATCCACTTCTGAGGTGCGCCATGAGCCTGGATAACATCTCTTGCCAGAAAAGCTTCGGCGGCTGGCACAAGCGCTACCGGCACCATTCCAGCGTGCTGGGTTGCGACATGGTGTTCGCCGTGTACCTGCCGCCACAGGCCGAGCAGGGTGCCAAGCTGCCGGTGCTGTACTGGCTGAGCGGCCTGACCTGTACCGACGAAAACTTCATGCAGAAGGCAGGCGCCCAGCGCCTGGCTGCCGAACTGGGGTTGATCATCGTTGCGCCGGACACCAGCCCGCGTGGCGAGCAGGTGCCTGGCGACCCGGACGGCGCCTGGGACTTTGGCCTGGGGGCCGGCTTCTACCTCAATGCCACCCAGCAGCCTTGGGCCAAGCACTACCGCATGCATGACTATGTGGTAGAGGAGCTGCCGGCGTTGATCGAGGCGCATTTCCCGGCCTCGGCTGAGCGCAGCATCAGCGGCCATTCCATGGGCGGGCACGGTGCGCTGGTGTGCGCTTTGCGCAACCCGGGGCGTTATCGCTCGGTGTCGGCGTTTTCGCCGATCAGCAACCCCATGGATTGCCCGTGGGGCGAGAAAGCCTTCAGCCGCTACCTGGGTGACGACCGCGCGCGCTGGCGTGAGTGGGATGCCAGCGTACTGCTGGCCGAGACGGCCGCTGGCGAGTGCCCACCGTTGCTGGTGGACCAGGGCGACCGTGACGACTTCCTCGAAAAGCAGCTCAAGCCTGAAGCGCTGGAGCAGGCAGCACGCAAGGGTGGCCACGAGCTGACCCTGCGCCTGCAGCCAGGCTATGACCACAGCTACTACTTCATTGCCAGCTTCATCGAAGAACACCTGCGCCACCATGCGGTGGCGTTGGGGCGGGTGTAGGGCTTTGCATTTTCGGTGTCTGTGAGATCGAGCGCCGCCAGCGCGGCGCTCGATCGCATAGGCGCTAAAAATCTTGAGGCGATCACCTCCAGCCCCAATGGCAGCCAAAGCAGGTAGAATCACGCCCTGACTCAATCAGGGCGTTTTCTTATGCGTATTGGCCACGGCTACGATGTGCATCGTTTCTGCGACGGTGATTTCATTACCTTGGGCGGGGTGCGTATCCCGCACACATTCGGCCTGCTGGCCCATTCCGACGGCGACGTGCTGCTGCACGCCCTGAGCGATGCCTTGCTTGGCGCTGCAGCGCTGGGTGACATCGGCAAGCACTTCCCCGACACCGACCCCCAGTTCAAGGGTGCCGACAGCCGCGTGCTGTTGCGGCACGTGGTGGGCATCGTCCACGCCAAGGGCTGGAAGGTCGGCAACGTCGACGCCACCATCGTCGCCCAGGCGCCGAAAATGGCCCCGCACATCGACACCATGCGGCAGTTGATCGCCGAAGATCTGCAAGTCGAACTCGACCAGGTCAACGTTAAGGCCACCACCACCGAAAAACTCGGTTTCTGCGGCCGCGAGGAGGGCATTGCCGTGCATTCGGTTGCCCTGCTGCTGCCAGCATGACGGAACTGCAACTGCTGGGCCCGCGTGCATCGGGCGAGGTATTGGGCACCGCTGTGCTCAAGGCAGTGGCCGAGGATTTCCAGGTCGACGAGGTGTTGGATATCCCGTTGTCCGGCCAGGGCGAGCACCTGTGGTTGTGGGTCGAAAAGCGTGACCTCAATACCGAAGAAGCCGCCCGCCGCCTGGCCCGCGCCGCAGGCGTGCCGGTGCGCAGCATCAGCTATGCCGGGCTGAAAGACCGCCAGGCGCTGACCCGCCAGTGGTTCAGCCTGCACCTGCCAGGCAAGGCCGACCCGGACCTGTCACGCGCCGAAGATGCCACCCTGCGCGTGCTCAAGCAGGTGCGCCACCAGCGCAAGCTGCAGCGTGGTGCGCATTCGGCCAACGGCTTCACCTTGCGCCTGACCGCGCTGAACGCCGATCACCAGGCGCTGGATGCGCGGCTGCAACTGCTCAAGCAACACGGCGTGCCCAACTATTTCGGCAGCCAACGCTTCGGTCATGGCGGTGGCAATGTCCATGACGCCCTGGAGTGGGCGGCGCGCAAGGCCTTGCCCGAGCAACGCAACACGCGCTCACGGCTGCTGTCGGCCGGGCGCAGCTACCTGTTCAACCAGGTGCTGGCGGCGCGTGTCGCCGACGGCACCTGGAACCGGGCCCAGGTCGGCGATCTGCTGGCGTTCACCGACAGCCGCAGCTTTTTCCCTGCAGGTGAAGCGGAATGTACCGACCCGCGCCTGGCCATTCTCGACCTGCACCCGACTGGCCCGATGTGGGGCGCGGGCGGTTCGCCCGCCGCCGCCGCGCCCGCGCAGCTGGAAAATGCCGTAGGCGACCAGCAACCGGCGCTGTGCCAGTGGCTGGCCCTGGCGGGCATGGATCACGAACGGCGTATTCTGCGGCTCCCTATTGGCGGCCTTACGTGGCATTATCCCGAGCCTGATATCCTGCAACTGGAATTCGTCCTGCCGGCCGGATGCTTCGCCACCGTGGTGGTGCGTGAAGTCGTGGATCTGGTGTCGGCAGGGCAGACGGACAGCCCATGCGTATTCTGATTTCGAACGACGACGGTGTTACCGCACCCGGGATCGCCGCGCTGCACGCTGCGCTGGCGGATTACGCCGAGTGCGCGGTAATTGCCCCGGAGCAAGACAAGAGCGGCGCCAGCAGTTCGCTGACGCTGGACCGGCCCCTGCACCCGCAGACCTTGGCCAACGGCTTCATCAGCCTCAACGGTACGCCGACCGACTGCGTGCACCTGGGGCTCAACGGGCTGTTGCCGTACACGCCGGACATGGTCGTGTCGGGGATCAACCTAGGCGCCAACCTGGGGGACGACGTACTGTATTCGGGTACGGTCGCCGCGGCGCTGGAGGGGCGCTTTCTCGGGGGGACGTCGCTGGCGTTCTCGCTGCTCTCGCGCCAGCCCGACAACCTGCCGACCGCGGCGCATATCGCCCGGCGCCTGGTCGAGGCGCAGTCACGCCTGGCACTGCCCCCGCGTACCGTGCTCAACGTCAACATTCCCAACCTGCCGTTGGCGCACATCCGCGGCATCCAGCTGACCCGCCTGGGGCACCGCGCGCGGGCTGCCGCGCCAACGAAGGTGGTCAACCCGCGCGGCAAGGAAGGCTACTGGATCGCCGTTGCCGGCGATGCCGAGGACGGCGGCCCGGGCACCGATTTCCATGCGGTGATGCAGGGTTACGTGTCGATCACCCCGCTGCAACTCGACCGCACCTTCAGTGATGCCTTCGAGCAGCTCGATGGTTGGCTGGAGGGCCTGCTCTGATGCGCGAGGACGATATGCTGCGGCGGGGCATCGGCATGACCTCCCAACGGACCCGGGAACGGCTGATCCAGCGCCTGTGCGAAGAGGGCGTCTCGAACACCCAGGTGCTCGACGTGATCCGCCGCACCCCGCGCCACCTGTTCGTCGACGAAGCGCTGGCGCACCGCGCCTACGAAGACACCGCACTGCCAATCGGCCACAACCAGACCATCTCGCAGCCGTTCATGGTTGCCCACATGAGCGAGTTGCTGCTTGAAGCCGGGCCGCTGGACAAGGTGCTGGAGATCGGCACCGGGTCCGGCTACCAGACGGCGGTGCTGGCGCAGTTGGTCGAGCGGGTATTCTCGGTGGAGCGCATCAAGGTGCTGCAAGACCGTGCCAAGGAACGCCTGCTGGAGCTGAACCTGCGCAACGTGGTGTTCCGCTGGGGCGACGGTTGTGAGGGCTGGCCGGCGCTGGCACCGTACAACGGCATCATCGTCACCGCCGTGGCACCGGAAGTGCCCCAGGCGCTGCTTGACCAACTGGCTCCCGGTGGCCGGCTGGTCATACCGGTAGGGCCTGCGGGCGAAGCGCAGCAATTGATGCTGATCGTCCGCGAAGAGCATGGCTTCTCGCGTCGCGTACTCGGTGCGGTGCGTTTTGTCCCGTTGCTGAACGGGCCGCTGGCCTGAGCAGCACCGGTGCGCGGCCCGGGGTATTTTTGCGTGGGCGGCGAATTCTCGCGGCGCCGCCCTGTCTATCAGGCGGGCGTGGCGTAAACGCATCGCTTGCAGTAACGCTGCGCAACAGCCTGGCGGCGGCCTGCCAATCCCGGCTCGCTTGGTTATAATTGCAACAATATTGCATTTCTTGTCTTCATATCGTTTTTCGGCACCATGAGGGGAGCGCGGGTGGGTCACACAGTCATTCGGCAGCGCAAGGACGGTTCGGGCTTCAAGCTTCTGGTGATTGCATTGGCCATGGGCACGCTACTGGTGGGTTGCTCGAGCACCGGCAGCAACAGCGCGCGCGTGGTCGACCGCAACAGCAGTGCGCCCAAGCGCCCGACGGTGACCTCCGGGCAATACGTCGTCAAGCCTGGCGATACCCTGTTCTCCATCGCCTTCCGTTATGGCTGGGATTACAAGGAGCTGGCCGCCCGTAATGGTATCGCGCCGCCTTACACCATCCGCCCGGGCCAGGCGATTCGTTTCAGCAGCGGCGCCGGCAGCAGCACTACGGTGGTGTCCGGCCCGTCCTCTTCAAGCCGCACCACGGTCACGCGGCGGCCTGTCACAGCGCCCGCCAGTTCCAGCAAACCCGTTACCCCGGCTGGCACCACCAGCGCGCCGGTGGTCGCCACTGTGCCTGCCGCAGAGCGCGCGGTAGGGGGGTGGACCTGGCCCGCCAATGGGGTGCTGATTGGAAAATTTGCTTCAAACGGTAGTTTGAATAAAGGCATTGATATCGCCGGTGATTTGGGACAGCCTGTTTTTGCTGCGTCTGATGGTGCAGTGGTTTACGCCGGGAGTGGATTATGGGGCTACGGCGAGCTGATCATCATCAAGCACAGCGATACCTACGTCAGTGCCTACGGTCACAACCGCAGGCTGTTGGTTCGGGAGGGGCAGCAGGTCAAGGCAGGGCAGTCGATTGCTGAAATGGGGTCCACGGGCACTGATCGGGTGAAGCTGCATTTCGAGATTCGCCGCCAGGGCAAACCCGTCGATCCGCTCCAGTTCCTGCCACGTCGTTGACCGTTGTACCCGGCCTGTTCCTGCGATGTAGAGGGGACAGGCTCAAGCGCTGCCAGGGATAAAGGTGCCGCTCGAGTCTGAGTTCGAACTCAGCAAAGGACTATAACAATGGCTCTCAGTAAAGAAGTGCCGGAGTTTGACATCGACGATGACGTCCTCCTGATGGAGACGGGCATCGTTTTGGAAACGGATGTGGTGTCAGACGAACCTGCTGTATCTTCGGTTCGGACGAGGGCCAAATCGGGCTCTTCGCTCAAGCAACACAAGTATATCGATTACACCCGGGCGCTAGACGCCACCCAGTTGTACCTCAACGAGATCGGTTTCTCGCCACTGCTGTCGCCGGAAGAAGAAGTCCATTTTGCGCGTCTGTCGCAAAAAGGTGATCCTGCCGGCCGCAAGCGCATGATCGAAAGCAACCTTCGCCTGGTTGTGAAAATTGCCCGTCGTTACGTCAACCGTGGCCTGTCGTTGCTCGACCTGATCGAGGAAGGCAACCTGGGCCTGATCCGTGCGGTGGAGAAGTTCGACCCGGAGCGCGGTTTCCGTTTTTCGACCTATGCGACCTGGTGGATTCGCCAGACCATCGAACGGGCGATCATGAACCAGACCCGCACCATCCGCCTGCCGATCCACGTGGTCAAGGAGCTCAACGTCTACCTGCGCGCTGCGCGCGAGTTGACGCAGAAGCTGGACCACGAACCCTCGCCGGAAGAAATCGCCACCTTGCTGGAAAAGCCCGTTGCCGAGGTCAAGCGCATGCTCGGCCTGAACGAGCGGGTGTCGTCGGTAGACGTTTCGCTCGGCCCGGATTCGGACAAGACCCTGCTCGATACCTTGACCGACGACCGTCCCACCGACCCCTGCGAACTGCTGCAGGACGACGACCTGTCGCAGAGTATCGACCAGTGGCTGGGCGAGTTGACCGACAAGCAGCGTGAGGTGGTGGTACGCCGCTTCGGGCTGCGCGGGCACGAAAGCAGCACCCTGGAGGATGTTGGCCTGGAGATTGGCCTGACCCGCGAACGGGTGCGGCAGATTCAGGTAGAAGGCCTGAAGCGCCTGCGCGAGATCCTGGAGAAGAACGGCTTGTCCAGCGAGTCTTTGTTCCAGTAGCCAAACCAGTCGCTCACGAACGCCCCGATAATCTCGGGGCGTTTTTGTTTGTGCGCTGAAGCACAGCGAAAGCTGCCTCAGAACTGCCCGGCAAGAAACCTGTCAAATATGTATTGCGCTACCCCGCTAACACCTGCTGTAAGCCTTTGCTTACTCGTGCTGTAAGCCATTCTAGCGAGCGGCAGTAAATCAATGTCGTTTTCAGATGCTGGTTTTTCATAACCTGTTGAAAAACAAGGTTTATCTTCAGGTGAGTAAATGTTTCCCCAGCAATATCCGGCAAACTCCGGCGCTTGCCCGCGCTGCTGAACCCGCTAGTATTCGAACTGTGCACAGGGACATGCACAGGCTTTCAGGATGAAGGCCAAGGACATCGCAAGACGCGATTTCATCAGGATGATGTTTGGGACAAGCAGGGACTACGGAAAAAAATGTGGGCGGGTCAAACCGCCCCTTTTTTTTGTCCGCAGTTTTTGCCGGCACAAAAAAAGGCCCCGCAGGGCCTTTTGGCATTACAGCGCTATCAGCGCTCCAGGTCGGCAATCTTGCCAGTCTTGCCATCCCACTCTTCGGCGTCTGGCAGGGCATCCTTACGCTCGGTAATGTTCGGCCAGATTTCCGCCAACTCGGCGTTCAGCTCGATGAAGTTCTCCATGCCCGCGGGCACTTCGTCTTCCGAGAAAATCGCTTGCGCTGGGCACTCCGGCTCGCACAGGGCGCAGTCAATGCACTCGTCCGGGTGGATAACCAGGAAGTTCGGGCCTTCGTAGAAGCAGTCCACCGGACAGACTTCCACGCAGTCGGTGTATTTGCATTTGATGCAGTTGTCGGTGACAACGAAGGTCATTTTTAATTCTCTCCTCAGGCGACGGCGGCGGCCCTTCCTCTCGGGGCCGCGCGGTTTACGGGCATGTGGCTGCAGGCCAGGCTAATAACCTGCAGCACCAGCAAACCGCGGCGGATTCTACCAGCTTGTAATGGGCGCCGTTATAACAGGTTCTTTAGTTGATATAGCATTTCGATAGCTTGACGCGGGGTCATGTCGTCCAGCTGCAGTTTGCCCAGCTTTTCGATGGCCGGGTGTGGCAGGCTGGCGAACAGGTCGCTCTGGTGCGGCACCTGCGGCGCGTCCTTGGCCTTTTGGGCCACGGGCTGCTCATGGGGCAGGCTGCTGGTTTCCAGCCGGCCAAGGTGTTCGCGGGCACGTTGGATCACCACGGCCGGCACGCCCGCCAGTTGTGCCACCGCCAGGCCGTAGCTCTGGCTGGCAGGCCCAGGCAGTACGTGGTGCAGGAACACGATGCGTTCGTTGTGCTCGGTGGCGTTCAGGTGCACGTTGGCCACCAGTGGCTCGCTTTCCGGCAGCACGGTGAGTTCGAAATAGTGGGTGGCGAACAGCGTGTAAGCGCGCAGTTCGGCCAGCCGCTCGGCGGCGGCCCAGGCCAGCGAGAGGCCGTCGAAGGTGCTGGTGCCCCGGCCCACTTCGTCCATCAGCACCAGGCTGCGGTCAGTGGCATTGTGCAGGATGTTGGCGGTTTCGCTCATCTCGACCATGAATGTCGAGCGCCCGCCGGCCAGGTCGTCACTGGAGCCGATACGGGTGAAGATGCGGTCGACCAGCGACAGCTCGCAGCTGGCGGCCGGTACGAAACTACCGATGTGGGCCAGCAGCACGATCAGGGCGGTCTGGCGCATGTAGGTGGACTTACCGCCCATGTTCGGGCCGGTGATGATCAGCATGCGCGTGTTGTTGTCCAGGCCCAGGTCGTTGGCCACGAACGGCGTGGTCAGCACCTGCTCGACGACCGGGTGACGGCCTTGCTCGATCCGCAGGCAGGGCTCGTCGACAAAGCGTGGGCAGTTCAGGTCGAGGTTCAGCGCGCGCTCGGCCAGGTTGCTGAGTACGTCCAGTTCGGCCAGGGCGGCAGCGCTGTCCTGCAGCGGCGCCAGGTGGCTGATCAGGGTTTCCAGCAGGGCGTCGTAGAGCATCTTCTCGCGGGCCAGGGCGCGGCTCTTGGCCGACAGTGCCTTGTCCTCGAAGGCCTTCAGCTCCGGCGTGATGAAGCGTTCGGCACCTTTGAGGGTCTGGCGACGAATGTAGTCGCCGGGAGCCTGTTCGGCCTGCTTGGTCGGCAGCTCGATGAAGTAGCCGTGCACCCGGTTGTAGCCGACCTTCAGGTTGGCCAGGCCGGTGCGCGCCTTTTCGCGGGCTTCGAGGTCGATCAGGAACTGCCCGGCGTTTTCGCTGATGGCCAGCAGGTCGTCCAGTTCGTTGTCGTAACCGGCCTTGAGCACGCCGCCATCGCGGATGACCGCCGGCGGGTTGTCGATGATCGCCCGTTCCAGCAGGCTGGCCAGCTCGGGGTAGGTACCGGTGATCGCAGCCAGGCGTGCCAGGTGCGGCGCTTCGAGCTCGGTCATGGCGTTCTGCAGCTCGGGCAGCGCGCCCAGGGCGTCGCGCAGCCGGGCCAGGTCACGCGGGCGGGCGTTACGCAGGCCGATACGCGCCAGGATACGCTCGATGTCGCCAATTTCTTTCAGCTGTGGCTGCAGCTTTTCGAAACGGTAGCCGTCGAGCAGGCAGCGAATCGAGTCCTGGCGTGCCTGGAGCACCTTGAGGTCGCGCAGCGGGCGGTTCAGCCAGCGGCTCAGCAGGCGGCTGGCCATGGCCGTCTGGCAGCGGTCGACCACCGATTGCAGGGTATTGTCGCGCCCGCCGGCCAGGTTGATGTCCAGTTCCAGGTTGCGCCGGCTGGCGCCATCGAGGATGACCGTATCGTCCAGGCGCTCATGGCGCAGGCTGCGCAGATGCGGCAGCGCAGTGCGCTGGGTTTCCTTGGCGTAGGTCAGCAGGCAGCCAGCGGCACCGATGGCCAGGGTCAGCTTGTCGCAGCCGAAGCCTTTCAGGTCCTTGGTTGCGAACTGCTGGCACAAGGCCTTGCGCGCTGAGTCGCGGTCGAAGTCCCACGGTGCACGGCGCCGCGCGCCCGGGCGCTTCTCGGCGGGCAGGTCGCGTGGCCAGTCGTCGGGGATCAGCAGCTCGACCGGGTTCAGGCGCTCGAGTTCGGCCAGCAGGTTTTCCCAGCCCTTGATCTCCTGCACGCTGAAGTTACCGCTGGTGATGTCCAGTACGGCCAGGCCGAACAGGCGCTCGTCACCGAGCAGCGCGGCAATCAGGTTGTCGCGGCGTTCGTCGAGCAGGGCTTCATCGCTGACCGTGCCGGGGGTGATGATGCGCACCACCTGGCGCTCGACCGGGCCCTTGCTGGTCGCTGGGTCGCCGATCTGCTCGCAGATCACCACCGATTCGCCCAGTTTGACCAGCTTGGCCAGGTAACCTTCCAGCGAATGGAACGGAATCCCGCACATGGGGATGGACTGGCCGGCCGACTGGCCGCGCGCGG
The DNA here is from genome assembly GCF_003205245.1 of Pseudomonas sp. MB-090624. Classification (NCBI taxonomy): domain Bacteria; kingdom Pseudomonadati; phylum Pseudomonadota; class Gammaproteobacteria; order Pseudomonadales; family Pseudomonadaceae; genus Pseudomonas; species Pseudomonas sp. MB-090624. Next base: position 85,623 of record NZ_QJRK01000023.1, read on the forward strand.
TCAGCGTGATGTCCAGCAGTTTGGCGGCTTTTTTCGCATCTTCGTAGAAGATCTCGTAGAAGTCGCCCATGCGGTAGAACATCAACTGGTCCGGGTGCTGATTCTTCAGCTTCCAGTACTGTTGCATCATCGGGGTGTGTGCGGAGAGATCAGACATTCAGGGCCTTACAGCGGGTGATCTGGTTGGCGGTAAACCGGCAATGGTACAGGCTTTTTTCGCGAGATGCAGGCACGTACGGAACAGTGGCCGCAGCCGCTGCAGGCCGCTGCGGTGCTGCAGGTTTCCTGAGCCAGGTTGCCGGCAGGGTGGTAGGGTAGAGGGCCGCCCTGGAGGAGCCCGACATGGACCCGATCACCCTGCTTGCCGCCCGTTTGGGTGAACATCTGCGCCGTTTGGATGCCCAAGTGACCACTGCCGAGTCCTGCACGGGCGGCGGCATCGCGCAAGCCATCACACGCATCCCCGGTAGCTCCGCCTGGTTCGAGGCCGGTTACGTGACGTACTCCAATGCCCAGAAAACCCGCCAGCTGGGGGTGCCCGAGGCGCTGTTTGGGCAGGTGGGGGCGGTCAGCCAGGAGGTGGTCGAGGCCATGGTCCGCGGCGCCCAGGCGGCCAGCGGCGCGCGCTTTGCCGTGGCGGTGAGCGGGGTGGCGGGGCCGGATGGCGGCTCGCCGGCCAAACCCGTGGGTACCGTGTGGCTGGCCTGGGGCGACGGCAGTCGGGTGATCAGCCAGCGGCGGCAGTTCGACGGCGACCGTGAGGCGGTGCGCCGACAGACGGTGAGCGCCGCGTTAGACGGCTTGTTACAGCTTGCTGGCGAGGAAATCGAAGACAGGGGTTTGCGCCAGCGCTAGCCTGTGGAATAATACTGGCTACTTATACAGGTATTGCGGCCGTCAGGGCCCGTCGAACACGTGAGGATTTCAATGGACGACAACAAGAAGCGCGCCTTGGCTGCGGCCCTGGGTCAGATCGAACGTCAATTCGGTAAAGGCGCGGTAATGCGCATGGGCGACCACGAGCGCCAGGCTATCCCGGCCATCTCTACCGGCTCTCTGGGCCTGGACATTGCCTTGGGCATTGGTGGTCTGCCAAAGGGCCGTATCGTCGAAATCTACGGTCCGGAGTCGTCGGGTAAGACCACGCTGACCCTGTCGGTCATCGCCGAAGCCCAGAAGAATGGCGCCACCTGCGCCTTCGTCGACGCCGAGCACGCACTCGACCCTGAATATGCCGGCAAGCTGGGCGTCAATGTCGACGACCTGCTGGTCTCGCAGCCGGACACGGGTGAGCAGGCCCTGGAAATCACCGACATGCTGGTGCGTTCCAACGCAGTTGACGTGATCATCGTCGACTCGGTCGCCGCGCTGGTACCCAAGGCCGAGATCGAAGGCGAAATGGGCGACATGCACGTGGGCCTGCAGGCTCGCCTGATGTCCCAGGCGCTGCGCAAGATCACCGGTAACATCAAGAACGCCAACTGCCTGGTCATCTTCATCAACCAGATCCGCATGAAGATCGGCGTCATGTTCGGTAGCCCGGAAACCACCACCGGTGGTAACGCCCTGAAGTTCTACGCCTCTGTGCGTCTGGACATCCGCCGCACCGGCGCTGTCAAGGAAGGCGACGAGGTGGTCGGTAGCGAAACCCGCGTCAAGATCGTCAAGAACAAGGTCTCGCCTCCGTTCCGTCAGGCCGAGTTCCAGATCCTCTACGGCAAGGGTATCTACCGTAACGGTGAGATCATCGACTTGGGCGTTGCCCAAGGCCTGGTCGAGAAGTCCGGTGCCTGGTACGCCTACCAGGGCAACAAGATCGGCCAAGGTAAAGCCAACGCGGCCAAGTACCTGGCGGAAAACCCGGCTATCGGTACCGAGATCGAGAGGCAGATCCGTGAGAAGCTGCTGAACGCTGGCGCTGTAGCCGCAGCCGGTAAAGCTGCCGCTGTCGAAGCGGGTGCCGACGACATGGCCGACGCTGAAGCCGGTTATTGATCGCGTGGTTTATAGCTGAACATGTCCGCCGTACTCGACACCCCCGTCGCCATTCGGCGGACAGCCATGGACCTGCTTGCGCGACGTGAGCATGGTCGCGTCGAGCTGACGCGCAAGTTGCGTCAGCGCGGTGCCTCCGATGAGCTGATCGAGCCAGAGCTCGACCGGCTCACCGAAGAGGGTCTGCTGAGTGAAGCCCGTTACCTCGAGAGCTTCATTCGTTACCGTTCCGGTTCTGGCTATGGCCCAGCACGTATTCGTGAAGAGCTGGGGCAGCGTGGTTTGCTGCGCGCCGACATTGAGCAGGCGCTGCGTGAAAGCGGCGTGGATTGGGCCGAACGTATGCGGGATGTATGGCAGCGCAAGTTCGCCGGGCAACGCCCGCAGGACCCGCGCAGCCGCGCCCAGCAAACCCGTTTTCTCGCCTATCGGGGCTTCACCATGGACATGATCGGCCGCTTGCTCAGCGGGCGAGACCTCGACGATTACTAGCCGCCGCAGACCTCGCAACAATCCCCGTAGCAGCGGCCTCAGCCGCGAACATCGGCAACGCCGGTACTCTCCAGCGCGCTGCCCCAAGTGCCTGATCAGCTGACCTTCAACGCCTCCCTGGCCCGCTGCGTGGTATGCATGGGCTGTGGCTTGGCCCAGTTCTCCGGCAGGTTGATAAAGTCCACCAGTTCGCGCAGGCGCCCTTGGTTTCGGCCATTGAAGGCGAACGACAAACGGGTCAGGTGGCTGTAGTCCCCCAACTCATGTTCGGCGCTGCTGTCTGCTTGCTGGTGATACTTGCCGCTCAGGCGCAGGTCAGCAAAGCCTTCCTCGATGTCAGACAGCGCCGCCTCGCTCAGGGCGTGATGCATGCGGATCACGAACTGGCTGTTCAACCAGCGGCTGGAGTGATAGTTGCGGTAGAACTGGTTGATTTCCTCCACCGCCTCCTCGGCACTGTGCACCAGGCGCACCAGCTTCAGGTCACTCGGCAGAATGTAATGGTTGTCCTCCAGTTGGCGGCTGATGAAGCCCAGGCAATCACGCCAGAAGCTGCCGCCCGGTGAGTCCAGCAATACCACGGGGACCAGCGGGCTTTTGCCGGTCTGGATCAGGGTCAGCACTTCCAGCGCCTCATCGAGGGTACCGAAGCCGCCCGGGCACAGCACCAGGGCATCGGCCTCCTTGACGAAGAACAGTTTGCGGATGAAGAAGAAGTGGAAAGGCAGCAGCTTGTCGGTGCCGTCCACCGTAGGGTTGGCATGCTGTTCGAAAGGCAGGGTGATGTTGAAGCCCAGGCTGTGGGCGCTGCCGGCGCCTTCGTGGGCTGCTGCCATGATGCCGCCGCCTGCGCCGGTGATGACCATCAGGTCCGAGCGCGCCAGGGTTGCGCCCAGTTCACGGGCCAGTGCATACATCGGGTGTTCCAGCGGCGTACGCGCCGAGCCGAACACGGTCACCTTGCGGCGGCCCTTGTAGCGCTGCAGGGTGCGGAACGACTGGTCCAGTTCGCGCAAGGCCTGCAGGGTGATCTTGGCGCTCCAGCGATCACTGTCATCGTGGGCCATGCGCAGGATGGTCAGCATCATGTCACGGTACAGCGGCAGGTTCGGGCTGTCGGGTGCAACCAGTTGCAATTGGGCGTCGATGTGGCTCAGGTCGATATGGTTGTCCTGGAAGTGGCTGAACAGCGATTCGTTCGATTGGTAAGGCATGCAACGTCTCCTTCTGCACCAATACCTCTAAACCTCAATCTAGACCGTGGCGGCCGATCGTGCCGGGGGGATTGCCAGCGCCACCCGTCGGCACGTGGCCAATGGCGGCAGGGGTTTGGTTAACTGGTAAAGCGAAACGTATCGATGCGGGAGGTGGCGGTATGCATCGCTTGGTCATCGAAGTGGACCTGCAGCTCTACCAGCAATTGGAACGTGCCGCTCAGGTACATCACCTGAGCCTGGAGGCCGAGTGCCAGCGCCGGCTCGCAGGCCTGGAATGCCAGTCGCGTTACGTGCAGGCGCTATTGGCCGAGATGCGCGCCGAAGCTGCCGAGGGGCACTGGCGCGCACGGGAGGAAAACCAGGTGTAGCCTGGGCGCGGCGTTTACTTCTTCTTGTTGCCGGCTACGCAGCTGGCATTGTCGAAGGCCTGGTCCATGATCGGCTGGTTGGTTTTGTAGACGGTGAACCGGTAAACCATCACCGCGCCCTTGGACATCAGGTTGCGGAAGCCGTTGTTGCGGCACACGCTGTCGCCCAATTGGCTGCGCACCTGTGCAGGGTTGGCCTGCATGCGCTCGGCGTGGCTCTGGCGCACGCTGAGGTGGTTGACCAGCGCCTTGCCTTCCACGGTGTAACCCTGATCGAGGATGTCTTCATTGATGGCACGTGGGGTGCCGACGCTGCTCTCTTTGGCGACCTTTTCCAGCATCTTGTTCAGGTCGTAGTCCTGTTTGGAAGCCGCCTGGGCTGCCAGGGGCAGGGCGAGCATCAGGCTCAGGGCGGGGGCGATAAGACGCAGCATGGGTATCTCCTGGTTCGATGACTGGCGCTTTGACATGCGCGGGTCGACGGCGTTCCGTCAACCCTGGGCTGGCGGTAGCCCAAGGGTACGGGAAAGCCCGATTATAAGGATTCTGGTAAACTGGCGCCCTTGTTTTCCCAGAGCCATCCTTGTGTCCATTTCCCATCTTTCCACAGGCCTGCCGGCATGAGCCATGCGGTAGCGCGCCTGCGTGCCGAGCGCCTGGCCCGCAGCAACAAGCCTTTCATTGCCCGAGGGTCGCGGGCCGAGCGTTGCCCAGATTGCCGGGTCATTGCCAGCCATTGCCTGTGCGCCTGGAAGCCCCGCGTGCAGGCCGACGCCGGCATGTGCCTGCTGATGCACGACACCGAGCCACTGAAACCCACCAATACCGGCTGGCTGATTGCCGACCTGATCGAAGATACCTCGGCGTTCGGCTGGCTGCGCACCTCGGTTGACGAGCGCCTGCTGGCCCTGCTCGACGACCCGCACTGGCAGCCCTACATCGTTTTCCCAGGTGAGTTCGTCGCCCCGCAGCGGGTGGTCAGCGAGGTGGTGCGTGAGCCGGGCAAGCGCCCGCTGTTCATCCTGCTGGATGCCACCTGGACCGAGGCGCGCAAGATGTTCCGCAAAAGCCCATACCTGGACCGGTTCCCGGTATTGAGCCTGCAGGCCGAACAGATGTCACGCTACCGCCTGCGCCGCTCCAAGCGCGATGATCACTTCTGCACCGCAGAAGTTGCAGCCATGTGCCTGGAGCTGGCTGGCGATAGCCTGGCCTCGCAGGCGCTGGATGCCTACCTGGATGTATTCAGCCTGCATTACCTCAGTGGCAAGCGGCGCCTGCCGCTGGACGAGCAGGACGAGACCCATCAGCGTTTGCATACCTTCCTATAGTCCAAGGGGCACCCACCCGGCTTTGGTTCATAATGACGGGGCTGGCAGCCAGGGTGGGCGAGGCGGCAAGGCGGTTGGCTTGACCACCCTTGACCGTGCTCGGCATGCTTGGCGCCGATTCCCCGTCGGGCACTTGGCAACCCCCAGTGCCCGGGACAGAACAGGATCCTTAGATCGATGGCCACTTACGAAATCCTGATTGCCGATGACCACCCGCTGTTTCGCGGCGCCCTGCGCCAGGCCGTTACCCTCGGCCTTGGCCCGGACGTTCGCCTGGTCGAGGTTGCGAGCATTGCCGAGCTGGAGGTGCGGTTGAGCGAAAAAGCCGACTGGGACCTCGTGCTCCTCGACCTGAACATGCCGGGTGCCTACGGTTTTTCCGGGCTGGTGCTGCTGCGCGGGCAATACCCGCAAATTCCCGTGGTGATGGTTTCGGCGCAGGAGGAGGCCGCCGTGGTGGTCAAGTCCCGCGAGTTTGGCGCCAGTGGCTTCATTCCCAAGTCCAGCCCGCTGGAAGTGATCCAGGATGCGGTGCGCAAAGTGCTCGACGGCGAAGTCTGGTGGCCGCCGCAGGCGTTCGAGAAGGTCGATGTTTCGGCCGAGGCCAAGGCCGCCAGTGAAGGCCTGGCGAGCCTCACGCCGCAGCAGTTCCGGGTACTGACCATGGTCTGCGAAGGCCTGCTGAACAAGCAGATTGCCTATGAGCTGAATGTCTCGGAGGCCACCATCAAGGCCCACGTCACGGCGATTTTCCGTAAACTGGGGGTGCGCACCCGCACCCAGGCTGCGCTGCTGTTGCAACAACTTGAATCAGTTGCCAGCCACTGACGCGTGCGGCTTCACGCTTTTTTGACCTGAGCCGGTCTAGCCTGCCGGCCTTCTGTTGTGAAATGACTCACATGACATCGCCATTCAAGGGCCAGACCGGCCTCAAACGTATCTTCAACGCCGCTGGCTATTCGCTGGACGGCCTGCGCGCGGCCTTCAAGGGCGAAGCGGCATTCCGCCAACTGGTGCTGCTCAACGTGCTGCTGATCCCGGTGGCGTTCTGGCTGCCGGTCAGCCGTGCAGAGCGGGCGATCATGATCGCCGTGTGCCTGCTGGGGTTGATTGTCGAGCTGTTCAACTCTGCGATCGAGGCCGCTATCGATCGCATTTCGCTGGAGCGCCACCCGCTGTCGAAAAACGCCAAGGACATGGGCAGCGCCGCACAGCTGGTGGCGCTGAGCATGGTGGCGCTGGTGTGGGGGGTGATCCTGCTTTAAGCGATCGGCGGCAACACGATTTCGTCGCTGCGGGTGAAGCCCGCGGTGAAGTTGCGGCAGAGCTCCAGAAATTCGCGCATGGCCGAGGTCTGGTACTTCTGCTTGTGCCAAATGAAGTAGAACTGGCGCATCAGGTCCAGCTCCGGGGTTTCCACCGGTACCAGGCTGCCACGGCGAAAGGCGTCCCGCAGGGCCAGGCGTGAAATGCAGCCGATACCCAACCCCGATTCCACTGCACGCTTGATCGCCTCGGTGTGCTCCAGTTCCAGGCGGATGTTGAGGTTGGCGCGGTGATGGCGCATGGCCTGGTCGAAGGTCAGGCGCGTCCCCGAGCCTTGTTCGCGCAGGATCCACGCTTCCTGCGACAGGCTGTCGATATCGGCACGGCCCAGCTTGGCCAGCGGGTGCTGGGGTGCGCAGAACACCACCAGTTCGTCCTCCACCCAAGGCTGGACCTCCAGGTCGGGGTGGTTGCAGTCACCTTCGATCAGACCCAGATCAATTTCGTAATGAGCGACCTGCTGCACGATATGCACGGTGTTCTGGACATGCAGCTTCACCTGGCTCTCAGGGTGGGTCTGCATGTAGCTGCCGATCAACAGGGTGGCCAGGTAGTTGCCAATGGTGAGCGTGGCGCCGACCGCCAGTGAGCCGAAACCGGACTTGCCATTGAGCAGGTCTTCGATTTCCTTGGCCTGGTCGAGCAGCGCGACCGCCTGCGGCAACAACTGGTGGCCGAGGGCGTTGAGGGCCAGGCGTTTGCCGGCGCGGTCGAACAGTTGGCAACTCGATTGCCGCTCCAGTTCGGTGATGGAGGTGCTGGCGGCCGATTGCGACAAGGCCAGCAGGCTAGCGGCGCGAGAGACGCTCTGGTGCTGGGCTACCGCGACGAAGACTTGCAGTTGACGAAGTGTAAATCGCATATCGATATAACCGATAACACATATCTTGATAATCCAGTTAACAGATATTGTCGCTGCCCCTAAACTATCGCGCAACTGTGCGTGCTGCACGCGCTGCGTTTTTCTTCAGGAGCCCCATCGATGAGCAACATGAACCACGAACGTGTCCTCAGTGTGCACCACTGGAACGACACCCTGTTCAGCTTCAAGTGCACCCGCGACCCGGGGCTGCGCTTCGAGAACGGTCAGTTCGTGATGATCGGCCTGCAGCAGGAAAGCGGCCGTCCGCTCATGCGTGCCTACTCCATCGCCTCGCCGAACTGGGAAGAGCACCTGGAGTTCTTCAGCATCAAGGTGCCGGACGGCCCGCTGACGTCGCAGTTGCAGCACCTGAAGGAAGGCGACGAGATCATCATCAGCAAGAAGCCTACCGGCACGCTGGTACTGGACGACCTGAACCCAGGCAAGCACCTGTACCTGCTGAGCACCGGCACTGGCCTGGCGCCGTTCATGAGCGTCATCCAGGACCCGGAAACCTACGAGCGCTTCGAAAAAGTGATCCTGGTGCACGGCGTGCGTTACGTGAACGAAGTGGCCTACCGCGAATTCATCACCGAGCACCTGCCACAGAACGAGTTCTTCGGTGAGGCGGTGCGCGAAAAACTGATCTACTACCCGACCGTGACTCGCGAGCCGTTCGAGAACCAGGGCCGCCTGACCGACCTGATGCGCAGCGGCAAGCTGTTCAGCGACATCGGCCTGCCGCCGATCAACCCGCAGGACGACCGTGCGATGATCTGCGGTAGCCCGAGCATGCTCGACGAGACCAGCGAAGTGCTGGACAGCTTCGGCCTGAAGATCTCCCCGCGCATGCGCGAGCCGGGCGACTACCTGATCGAGCGTGCCTTCGTCGAGAAATAAGGCGCAGGTAGGTACGAAGAAGGCGACCCTCGGGTTAATGCCTGTCAGTTAAGCGTTACTGGGGCTGCTTTGCAGCCCTTCGCGGGCACGCCCGCTCCCACAAGGGATCGCGCATTTCTTGATTTCAGCGCCAAACGTGTGGGAGTGGGCGTGCCCGCGAAGGGTCGCAAAGCGGCCCCAAATTACTTAACTGACAGGCATTTATTCATTGGCTGTTCCGGCCTATTCAACCCGGGTCTCGCCGCTGTACACCAGAATACCCCGGCAACGCTTGCACAGGTAACGGCGGCCCTGGCGCACCAGCTTGTGCCGCTGGGCGGTAAACGGGAAGTCACTCTGCGGGCAAGGGCAGCGGTAGATGTAACGGGTCACCACGCGCCGTTGCACCTCGTAGTTGTGGCAGCGGTTTGGCGGCAGTTCGTATACGCCGCGCATGATCAGTTGCCATTCCTCGCCATGGGCCTGGATGCGGTCACCGAACAATTGGTGGGCCACCAGGTGCGCCACTTCGTGCGCGACCGTCTGGCGCAGAAAGTCCTCCTGATTGTCACGGTACAACTGCAGGTTGAAACGCAGCAGGTTCTCGTGCAGGTGGGCGACGCCGGCTTTTTGCCCGCGCAGCTTGAAGCTGATTTCCGGGCGCGGGAACTGGCGTTTGAAGAAGGTTTCGGCTTGCTGGTAACAGGTTTCGACGCGTTGCTTGAGCAGCTCGGGCATGGCGGGGTGGTTCTCCTGACCCGATCATTATGCCGCAACCTCGGGCCATGTGCCGAGCCACCGGTCAGCGCTCAGCCAAGGGCCGCCTTGCGGCGACCCCTGGTTGATGCCCCGGTGTTGGTCGAGTCTGTTCTAGTTGGTGTAGACCGGCCCCACGCCCAGTCCCCAGATGATCACCGTGGCGGCCATGATCGCCACCAGCACTACCAGGCCCACCGCCAGCACCGAGCTGGAGAACAGGAAGCCTTCGTCAGCGGGTATGTTCATGAAGGTCGGCAAGCCGACGTACAGCAGGTACACCGTGTAACAGACCGCCGCAGTGCCGATCAGCATGCCCAGCCACAAGTGCGGGTACAGCGCCGCCAGGCCGCCGATGAACAATGGGGTGGCCGTATAGGTGGCGAACGCTATGCACTGGGCCATGGATGGGTTGGCATCGTAGGTGCGGGCCATCCAGTGGATGAACGCGCCCATTACCGCTACCCCGGCCAGCATCGCCAGGTAGGACATGATGCTCATCCACAGGGCACTTTCCATGGTCAGCATCACGGCCGGCCGGTCGCCGATCACCCAGCCGACCTGGGTGGTGCCGATGAACGCGGACACTGCGGGAATCGCCGCAAGGATCAGGGTGTGCGTCAGGTACATGTGGCTGATGGATTCTTCTTCGCCACGGATTTCCCGCCATTCCTGGTCGGGATGGGTAAACAGCCCCACAACGTGATGAATCATGCCGTCACTCCTCTCAATGTTGCCAAACGCCCCCACATGGAGCGCAAGCGGCCCGAGGCCGAACACCGAAGCAAGCGGTAATGTGGCCTTATGTCGCAGTATAGGAAGCGGTTACCCGCACAAACCGCGCTTTTTAGAGCAAATTGCGCTGTCGCCCGCCCTGTTGATTACATTGAAGTCTTTGTCGGAATGCCTACAGCGCGGGCGCGTTTGTGCGTAAAATAGCCGCCTTTTGTCACACCTCGCGGATTCAAGCGCTATGGGCACCCTCTCGGTCAACCAGAACAAACTGCAAAAACGCCTGCGTCGTCTCGCCGGCGAAGCCATCACCGACTACAACATGATCGAGGATGGCGACAAGGTCATGGTCTGCCTGTCCGGCGGCAAGGACAGCTACACCATGCTCGATGTTCTGTTGCACCTGCAGAAGGTGGCGCCGATCACCTTCGAGATCGTTGCGGTGAACATGGACCAGAAGCAACCAGGGTTCCCCGAGCACGTGCTGCCGGCGTACCTGAAGGCGCTGGGGGTCGAGTACCACATCGTCGAGAAGGACACCTACTCGGTGGTCAAGGAGCTGGTGCCCGAGGGCAAGACCACCTGCTCGCTGTGCTCGCGCCTGCGCCGTGGCACGCTGTACACCTTCGCCGACGAAATCGGTGCGACCAAGATGGCGCTGGGGCACCACCGCGACGACATCGTCGAAACCTTCTTCCTCAACATGTTCTTCAACGGCGCGCTCAAGGGCATGCCGCCGAAGCTGCGTGCCGACGATGGTCGCAACGTGGTGATCCGCCCGTTGGCCTACTGCAGCGAGAAGGATATCCAGGCCTACTCGGACATGAAGGCCTTCCCGATCATCCCGTGCAACCTGTGCGGCTCGCAGGAAAACCTGCAGCGCCAGGTGGTCAAGGACATGCTGGTGGAGTGGGAGCGCAAGCACCCGGGCCGTACGGAGAGCATTTTCCGTGCATTGCAGAACGTGGCGCCGTCGCAGCTGGCCGACCGCAACCTGTTCGACTTCACCAGCCTGAAGATCGACGAAAACGCGGCGCCGCGCTTCCTGGACGTGGTGAACATCTAGGCCTATGCGCGATTATCAGTGGCTGCATGAGTACTGCCTGAACCGCTTCGGCTCTGCCCAGGCGCTGGAAGCCTTCCTGCCGCAGCCGCGCACGCCGGCGCAACTGCGCCAGATCAGCGACGACCGCTACCTTTCGACCTTGGCCCTGCGTGTATTTCGCGCTGGCCTCAAGCACAGCCTGGTGGATGCCAAGTGGCCGGCCTTCGAGCAGGTGTTTTTCGGCTTCGACCCGGAAAAAGTGGTGTTGATGGGCGCCGAACACCTGGAGCGGCTGATGCAGGATCAGCGCATCATCCGCCACCTGGGCAAACTCAAGAGCGTGCCACGCAATGCACAGATGGTGCTGGACATCGCCAAGGTGCATGGCAGTTTTGGCGCGTTCGTTGCCGACTGGCCGGTGACCGACATTGTCGGGCTGTGGAAGTACCTGGCCAAGCATGGCAACCAGCTCGGCGGTTTGTCGGCGCCACGGTTCTTGCGCATGGTTGGCAAGGACACCTTTGTCCCGACCGAGGACATGGCGGCGGCGCTGATTGCCCAAAAAGTGATCGACAAGCAGCCGACCAGCCAGCGCGACCTGGCGCTGGTGCAGCAGGTGTTCAACCAGTGGCACGCCGAAAGCGGGCGGCCGCTGTGCCAGTTGTCGGTGATGCTGGCGCATACCGTCAACCATTGAGCATGCCGGGGCCGCTGTGCGGCCCAATCGCCGGCAAGCCAGCTCCCACGGGGATCGCATCAGGGCTGACATGTGTTTGCCACAAGGTATGCAGCGCCTGTTAGAGCGAGCGCCGCCCGCGCGGCGCATCGCGAGCTGCGCTCGCTCCTACGTTTGTTTCGGGCCAATTATTCCTGTGGGATTCGCGCGCGAACGCCTT